>CANHCV010000044.1 GCA_947459245.1 Bacteroidota bacterium | reverse complement strand
TTTCACACGGTCAGGTAATCTTTTTTTTACTTTTCTTCTTAATGGCAAACCCATTTCCTTGTAAACTCGATGTAAGCGCTTATGATTCACTTGCTCTCCTTGGTTACGAAGGCGAGCATAACTCTTCCAAAAACCCTCTTTTGGATGGTCGGAGGCCAACTTTTGAAGTTGTTCGATGATGGTAGAATCATCTTTCTTTGATCGGTAAACTAAACTACTGCGACTCATAGCTAATACTCGACACGCCCTGCTGATGTCGGCTTTTTTGCTTTTCCGTAGTTCTTGGATAATCGATCTCTTTTCGCAGGGCTTTAAAGCTTTTTTTCGATAATGTATTTGGCGAGGTCTAAATCCAAAGCGAGATTAGCATACATCTTTTTCAAACGTGCATTCTCCTCCTCCAATTCTTTTATTCGCTTGAGCTCATGGACTTCTAATCCACCGTATTTCTTACGCCACTGGTAAAAGGTTTGTCGGGAAACTCCGTGCTCACGGGTAATCTCCTCTACACTTTTACCCTGGTCAAAGGACTTTAAAATACCCGCAATCTGGGTCGGGCTGAATCTTGATCTTTTCATTTTCTTTACGAATTAAAGTTAAGCTTTTTTCAACTTTTAAAACGTACTCTTTTTAGGGGAGCTTACAGGACCACCCCCAAAACCTAAGAAAAATTCAAAACAAAACACCAGCTATTTCTCCCCAAAATCCTACCCATCTATTTACCTAATTTCCCTTCCAATCCTCTACATTTCCTCACCTCATTCCCCCACAAACACCCCGTCTGAAATATAATAAAAGTTAAAATTTAGCAACGGTGTTAGCAACGGTCAAAAGAAAAGCCATTGATAATCAATGGCTTAGCTCCGCTTTTGGCGGTCCGGACGGGACTCGAACCCGCGACCCCATGCGTGACAGGCATGTATTCTAACCAACTGAACTACCGGACCGTGGTTTAGGGTGGTGCAAAAATACAATGGCATTGCGTTTTTGCAAACTTTTTTTTAAAATTTTCTTGTCCCCCTTATAAATTGAGCCACTTCTTTCGGCTAACCTTTCCGTTTTCAATGACTTCAATAAAATACACCCCCGAAGAAAAATTTTCCATCATCAACTCCGTTTGCCCAGCTCTTACCGAAACTTCACGTACAAGCTTTCCAAAACCATCCATCACTCGAACGTTTTTGCTGCCCATACCCGTAAATTCAACCGTAAGACCTCCTTTGTTGGCCGGATTGGGATAAACGTTCCAGGTTTGGTCTTCTCCCACTTCTTGAGTCCCAATCCCGTATCCCCTGCTCGCAACAAAATCTGAGTAACTGGAAAAACTTCCGCAGTAATCGTTCGGATTGAATGGACGGATCCTCCAAAAATAAGTTCTTCCCTCGGTTAAATTCCATCCAGTGTACAGGTATGTAGTGTCATTTACCACCGTTTCAAATACGGGATTCGTAAATGCAATGGAAGTACTTAGCTGCAATAAATACTGACTCGCATTGAGCGTAGATGTCCAACGGAAACGAGCAAAATTTCGTGGAATATTCACGGTTCCTGCAGGTGGATAAACAGCAACACTTGCCATAGGACCTTTTTTCGGATTGGTAGGCGCTGGCCACACCGTAAAGTTCGCTCTGAAGTTATCCAAAGTGTACCTCATGGTGCTAATCTGCTGGTTGGAGAAACGATTCTGACACGCATCATCGGAATAACTCATGTACAATGTTCCATCTGGGCGATAAGCATCTCCGTTAAAATCTCGCTGAGAGCCTCGGTAAGGACATCCCCAACGGTTGCCAATGAAGTCTGCTTCTGTATCGCAAAAGCGATCGCCAGCTGTTCCGCAATTAGCTCTTCTTCGACCATTGGTGGTGTCGTTTGGATTTCTAGTAACAAGTTCACTTCCAGGAGAAGTCGGAAATCCAGAAGTTCCGTCGAAAGGGTGGGGAAGTGCCAAATAATGTCCCATTTCGTGGGTTAACGTAGTTCCTTCAACACAACCGGTACTTAAAACAATTCCACCTCGAGCTCGAGGATTTGGTCCCGGGCCTGATCCTGGGAAATAAGCATATCCGCACAAACCCAATGCAGAAATGTCGCAAATGTACAAATTGCAAACATCGTTTCGGTTGTATCCGCGCATCATTTGGTCTGCAACGGTCTGGTCGTTAATGCTGTAGTAAACGGAATTGTAAACGGGTTGTGGAGGTTCAATCATGTAAAAACGAATATTGGTCGAATCGAATCGGTTGTTTAATTCGCACAACATGTTTAAAATGCGGGTATTGTTCACCATTCCAGAGCCATCGTTGTTTCCTATGGCAAATATCTTCAACGGTACGTATTTGATGTTTTCGGGGTTGGGGTAATGCCAACGCAAACTGGTGTCAATGGCGTCAATCATGTCCCAATAATCTGGGGTTGGAGTCGTTCCGCAATTGCGATTATCAAGGTTTTGTGCCTGTGCCATCGTTGCCAAAAGCATAAAGAGGCCTAAAATTAGATTTCTCATGCTTCAAAAATAAAAGGAATTCGACCTTATTGGAATGGAATTCCCATCAAAATGAAGAAAAAAGAAATTACATCTCCTCAGCATCAACCCTTTCTGCGTGATGAACCCCTTTCACCTGCATCAGTTTTCGAATGATCTGATTGATGATGGAAGTATCTTTCGCATACAGGAATATGGTGCCATCAAAAGTACCATCGTGGGAGAAAATCTTCATGGAACGCATGTTGATTTTGAAGTCGCTGGTAACGACTTGGGTAATCCCTTGAATGATTCCAATCTCGTCGATTCCTTCTACCCTAATTCCGACCAAAAATAAAATCTCTTGATTAGACCCCCATTTCGATTTCACCACCTTATAGCCGAATTTAGCTAGTAAGGAAGGAGCGTGGTCGCAATTGACCCGGTGCACTTCAATATGATCGGTACCAATAAACCCAAAAATGTTATCTCCCGGTATGGGGTGGCAACAACTAGCCAATCGGTATTCTAACCTAGAAATGGTATCGTCTAATACCAACAAATCGTCGTTCACACCTTTATTGGAATTGATAAAGGCCTCGAAATTTTCGGTAGCCTTGGTTGAAATTTCTTTCTTGTTTTTTCCCCTTTGTTTGATGGATTTCTTGATGTCTTCTGGAGTGATTTGACCTTCAGAAAGTTTTTGATAAAACTCCAAAGAAGTGGTGGTCCCCAGTCTGTTTTGAAGAAAAAGCAATAAATGCTCATCCATGGAAACGTTCAATTGGCGAAGAATGGCATTCAATTTCTCTTGGCCTCGCGCAGATAACTCCTGGGCTTTTTCTTTTAAGAAATTCTTGATGTTGGATTTGGCTCGATGGGTTTTTACAAAATTGAGCCAATCGTAACCTGGTTCTTGAATATTGGAAGTGAGGATTTCAACCTGATCACCGGTGTGAAGAACGTGACTCAATGGAACCAGTTTATGGTTAATTTTCGCCCCGATGCATTTCATGCCAATGTGAGAGTGGATTTCAAATGCAAAATCGAGGGCAGTGCTCCCTTGTGGCATGGTTATTAAATCGCCTTTGGGGGTGAAAACGAAAATATCGTGTGCGAAAAGATTGGTTTTAAAATCGTCGATGAATTCCAATGCATTTGGAGAAGGATCTTCGAGTACCTGTCGAACCTTGTTCAACCAATCTTCAAACGCCCGATCGGCCGCTCCTGTACCCGTGTCTTTGTACTTCCAATGGGCGGCCAATCCTTTCTCGGCCACTTCATCCATTCGGTTGCTTCGGATTTGAACTTCTACCCAACGTCCTTTTGGAGTCATTACAGTGGTATGAATGGATTCGTAACCATTGCTTTTTGGAACGGTAATCCAATCCCGGGTACGTTTGGGATTGGGGGTGTACAAATCGGTAATCAGGGAATAGACCCTCAAACAATCTGCTTTTTCGGTTTCCAGCGGTGAGTCGAGAATGATTCGAATCGCGAAAATGTCGTAAACCTGATCAAACGAAATGTTTTGCTTGATGATTTTCTGTCGGATGGAATACACCGACTTCATTCTTGCCTTGATGTGGTAATTGAAACCGAGTTGATCGAGTTGTTTTTTAACGGGATCGGTTACCGATCGAATGAAACGATCACGGGCCTTTTTAGAATCGGCCAGTTTCATTTCAATGTCTTTATAAATTTCTGGCTGGGTGTATTTAAGAGATAAATCTTCTAAATCCGATTTGATATTGAATAATCCTAAACGATGGGCGAGGGGAGCGTAAACGTAAGAAGTCTCGGAGCAGATTTTTAGCTGTTTCTCTTTGGCCATGGATCCGAGAGTTCGCATGTTGTGCAATCGATCGGCAATTTTGATGAGGACCACCCGCACGTCATCGGCCATGGTGAGCAACATCTTTTTAAAGTTTTCTGCTTGTTTGCTTACCGTTTGTTCAGAAAATTCAGAAATTTTGGTGAGTCCATCTACGATTTTCGCAACCGTTTTTCCGAACTCCATTTCCAAATCCTTTAAAGAGATATCGGTGTCTTCCACCACATCGTGCAAAAGGGCGGCAATGATGGAGGTGGTTCCGAGTCCCAATTCTTTGGATACGATTTTTGCAACGGCAAGAGGATGAAGAATGTAGGGCTCACCACTTTTTCGGCGCATTTCCTTGTGCGCATCGGCGGCCATTTCAAACGCTTTTCGAATTTGCTTTCTTTCAGCAACGGTGGTATTCGAGCGGCAACTGCGCAACAAATCGGAGTAGGCCGAAAGGATGATTTTTTTTTCTTTATTTTCGTCGAAGGGTGGCATGATGCAAATTTAGTCACTATATTTGCACCCCGTTAAGGTTTTCTTTAACGGAATGCGGGTGTGGCGTAATTGGTAGCCGCGCTAGACTTAGGATCTAGTGCTTCACGGCGTGGGGGTTCGAGTCCCTCCACCCGCACTAATCGGGCCCTGAAAACAGGGCCCTTGTTATTTGAAACAAAATTTTAGAATTGTGAATATTCAACTTATCGACTCAGGAAATCTGGAAAAGAAGTTAACCATTACTTTGGAACCTGCTGATTATCAGCCTGCTTACGAAGGCGGATTGAAGAAATTGAAAAATACGGTAGCCATGCCAGGATTCCGAAAAGGGATGGTGCCGGCCGGCATGCTGAAAAAAATGTACGGCACCCAAGTTCTCTTGGATGAGTTGAATAAAGTGGTTCAAAATTCGGTTGATCAGTATTTGAACGAGAACCAAATTAAATTTTTCGGCGGTCCAATGCCGGATAGCATGTTGGAAGGTGATATTACCGCCGATCGTTCTTACGAACTTTCTTTTTCATTGGGTATTCAGCCAGAAATTAAGGCTGATTTTCCTGCTTCTCAATCCCGCTACAAATTGATTCCATCCGAATCAACCATTCAAGAATACGTAACTAATCTTCAAAAACAACACTTCCATGGTTCTTACCCTGAGGTTTCAGAAGCCGACGATACCATTTTCGCTGGTTTGAAGCAATTGGATGAAAACAACAATCCGATGGAAGGTGGATTGCTTTCTTTTTGCTCCTTCCAACCATCGGAATTGAAGGACAAAAAATTGGTAAAAGAATTTACTGGTGCCGTGAAAGGCCACGTTACCGTTGTTGATTTGGTAGCCATGTTTGGATCGATTGAAGCTGCTGCTGAAAAAATGCAGAAAGGCGGAGATCAGTTGCCAGAGATTGGAACATTTATGGAATTGACCGTTCGTTCCATTTTGCGTGAAGGATTGCATGAGATTAACCAAGAATTGTTCGACCACGTGTATGGAGAAGGTGTAGTTACTTCGGAAGATGACTTCATGGCTCGCATCAAAGAGGAAATTGGTGGTGGAATGGAAACCGAAGCGAATGCTCATTTCTTCCGCGAAGTATTTGAATCCATCTATAACAAAACATCTTTTGATTTACCAGAACCGTTTTTACAGCGTTGGTTGAAGGAAAACTCCAAGTCAGAAATCAAAGAAGGCGAATTTGACGCTTATTTTGAAGGATTCAAAGAAGATATGCGCCGCAACTTGGTATTGGAATCGCTTCTAGCGGCCAACCAAGTTCAAATTACTTACGATGATTTGAATGAAGAAGCTGAGCGATATGTACGTCAATATTTTGCGCAATACGGCATGATGGATTTAGAGCCAGGCATGTTGCGCAAACAAGCGGATGATTTGATGCAAAACGAGCGCTTCTATAACCAAGCGGTAGAGAACGCTAAAAACCGTTATTTCGCCGATTTGTGCATGAAGTTCGTTCAGCCAGAGGATCAAGAAATTCCTTACGACGAGTTCAAAAAATTAACTGAATCTAAATAATTCTAATTACTTTTGGACTATGGATTTTGGTAAAGAATTTAGAAATTATGCGGTAAAGCACCAAGGCATTACCAGCATGTACGTGGATCAATTCATCACGTCTTCCATTGTTGGAATGACCCCGAATGTAATTGAGGAGCGCCCTATGAATATCGTTGCAATGGACGTATTTTCCCGTTTGATGATGGATCGCATCATCTTTTTGGGAGTACCCATTTACGATCAAGTAGCCAATATTGTACAAGCTCAGTTGTTGTTCTTGGAAAGTACCGATTCTTCTCGTGATATTCAGTTGTACATCAACAGCCCTGGAGGTTCGGTTTATGCTGGACTTGGAATTTACGACACCATGCAATTTGTTGCTCCTGATGTAGCTACAATTTGTACCGGAATGGCTGCTTCCATGGGAGCTGTTTTGATGTGTGCCGGAGTGAAAGGGAAGCGTACAGCTCTTAAACACAGCCGAATCATGATTCACCAACCTTTGGGAGGTGCACAAGGTCAGGCCAGCGATATCGAAATTACTCACCGCGAAATTCAAAAGCTCAAAAACGAATTGTATCAAATCATTGCCGACCACAGCGGTCAACCTTTTGATAAAGTTTGGGCCGATTCTGACCGCGATCACTGGATGATTGCTCAAGAGGCCAAGGAATATGGCATGGTCGATGAAGTTCTAGAGCGAACCACTAAACGATAATGTTTATTCGCCCCGCTCCAACGGGGCGATTCTTTTTTACGTCACTTTTTTATGTCAAAAAATAACGCAACGCATTGTTCTTTCTGCGGACGAAGCAAAAACGAAACCGATTTATTGATCACCGGCATGGATGCCCATATTTGTGGAGATTGCATTGAGCAAGCCGGAAAAATCATCCAAGAAGAAAAGGTTGCCCATTCTGGTAAAAGCAAGAAAAAAGGCAAAAGTAAAGATATTCCCAAGCCACCGGCCATCAAATTCTACTTGGATCAATACGTTATTGGACAAGAAAAAGCCAAAAAAGTATTGTCGGTAGCGGTTTATAATCATTTAAAACGCATCGATCAAAACTTTGATGCTCAAGATGTTGAGATTGAAAAGTCCAATGTGTTATTCATTGGTGAAACGGGAACAGGCAAAACCTTATTGGCTCGAACCATCGCCAAAATGTTGGATGTTCCGTTTTGCATTGCAGATGCTACGGTTTTTACCGAAGCCGGTTATGTAGGGGAAGATGTAGAAAGCATCTTAACGCGGTTGCTTCAAGCCGCCGATTACGATTTGGAGGCAGCAGAACGTGGAATCGTTTTCATTGATGAAATCGATAAAATTGCTCGAAAAGCGGATAATCCTTCCATCACCCGCGATGTTTCGGGAGAAGGGGTTCAACAAGCTTTGTTGAAAATGTTGGAGGGAACCGTGGTGAATGTTCCGCCTCAAGGAGGAAGGAAACACCCCGATCAAAAGTATATTCAAGTAAACACCAAGAATGTCCTCTTTATTTGTGGGGGAGCATTCGACGGAATTGAAAAGCACATTGCCAAAAGAATGCGCACCCAAACCATTGGTTTCAAATCGGAAGGGGATAACAAATTAAAGTCGAAAAAACTTATTCAATACGCTTCGCATGCTGATGCAAAGGCATTTGGATTAATTCCTGAATTATTGGGACGTTTGCCCGTCATGGCAACGTTGCTGCCTTTGGACGAAGAAACGTTGATGCGGATTTTAACGGAACCCAAAAATGCCATTACCAAACAGTACCAGAAAATGTTTGAGTTGGAAGGTTCGGAATTGGTATTTGAAGAGGAAGCACTTCAATTTTTGGTAAAAAAATCACTGGAATTAAAACTAGGTGCCCGTGGTTTGCGTTCGATGTTGGAGGCCATCTTGCTCGATTTGATGTTTGATCATCCAGAAGGAAAAACCATCATTTCTGGCACGTATGCTGAAGAAAAATTCAACCAATCGTCTTACGCCCCATTGAAATCTGCCAGTTAATGAACATTACCATTGTTAGTACCACCAGTCGAAACGGATCGAAAACCTTAGAGCTTTCTCATTTTGTTCAAGGATTATTCCTTAAAAAAGGCATTGAAGCTAAAGTTTTGGACCTTCAGCATTTGCCTGAAGATTTTTTCACTTCCGTTTTGTACCGTTCTCCTAAATCCGATTCATTTCAAGGGATTCAGGAATTGGTGAGTGGAACCGATAAATTTTTATTCGTCATTCCAGAATACAACTGCTCTTTTCCAGGAATCTTAAAATCGTTCGTAGATGCTTTGGATTTTCCCAAAAGTTTTCGAGGGAAAAAGGGCGGAATGATCGGTCTTTCTGATGGAACGCAAGGTGCGACCGTGGCCATGAGTCATTTTTCCGATATTTTAAACTATTTGGGAATGGTGTTGGTTCCAAGTCGTCCGAGATTGATCAATGTTGGTCAACATTTTTACGATGGAAAGATGCACAACGAGATTTACACCCAGCACATCGATCGAATCTTGGATGAATTAATCGCTTTGTAACCAGCGTTTCGCCAACGTTTCTGTATTGAAATTTTTAAGCCACATTTCTCGATCGGGATGTGGCTTTTTCGTGTTTGAAAGTTGGTTAATCCACTCTGCGGCCCCTTGAACGTCATTTGGATCTACCACGGTTGCACAGGGGCCAGCGGTCTCTTCCAAACAACTCCCAGATGCTACCAAAAGCGGAGAGCCGGATGCAATGCTTTCTAGAACTGGGATTCCGAATCCCTCAAATTTGCTGGGATACAAACTTCCCACCGAAGATTGGTAAATGGCTGGTAAATCAGCAAATTGGGCTTGATTGAAAAATTGAACTTGTTTGGAAATTCCCAATTCTTCAGCGAGTTGCTGCAAAAAATCTTGGTATTTGGTTTTCTTTCCAAAGAAGGCAAGAATGAGGGAACTTCCCGATTCCTTTAGGGCTCGGATGCTTAATTCCCCATTTTTCCGTTCTTCCACCGTTCCCACTTGAACCAAGAAGTTTTGCGGTTCTAGTCCGTATTTTTTGCAAATCAGGTTTTTATCGATTTCATTCAGGGTTTGATAGAAAAATGATTCGCAATTTTGACCGATTACTTCAATTTTTTGAGGATCGGCGTGAAAGAACTCGATGAGATCGTTTTTTGTTTGGGTAGAAACGGCAATGATTCGATCGGCACGTTTTAGGGTTCGAAGGGTTTTAATTTTGTAGATGGTTCGATCAATCCAGGGGAATAAATGCGGGAATCGGTACCAAATGACATCGTGAATGGTTACCCAATACGGAATTCCTTTGGGTTTGTGTCCGAGTGGCAATTCGTTGGATAATCCCCAATAAACGTCGCAGCCATTCGTCGCAATTTCATCGGCGAAGCCGATGGTGCGTTTGAGGTTTCCTCCTTTTAAGAAAACCACATGAAAGCGGGGGTGCTCTAAAAATGCAGGAGCGAATTTTGGAGTTTTAGGAAGGTAGCAGATGATATGGATTTCGGGGTTGGCATCCAAAAGGGCTTGAATGACCAAACGAGAGTAATTCCCCAATCCGGAATGATTGAAGAACGCTCTTTTACCATCTAACCCGATGATCATGGATTATACTTGAACCCCGTGATCCCGCAACGCATCGTTGAGGGAAGTTTTTTTATCGGTACTTTCTTTGCGCTCACCGATAATCAATGCGCAAGGAACTTGAAACGTGCCTGCGGGAAATTCTTTTGGAATGCTCCCGGGAATAACCACTGATCTTGGAGGAACATATCCTTTGTATTCCACGGCATTTGGGGAGGTAACATCGATGATCTTCGTACTTGCAGTAATGGTTACTCCTGCTCCCAAAACGGCTTCTTCACCAATAACGGCACCTTCAACAACGATGCAACGCGAACCGATGAAGCAATTGTCTTCGATGATGACTGGGGTTGCTTGAACCGGTTCTAATACTCCTCCAATTCCAACGCCACCGGAAAGGTGCACATTTTTCCCGATTTGGGCGCATGATCCAACGGTTGCCCAGGTATCTACCATGGTACCAGCATCTACATAAGCTCCAATGTTTACATAGGAGGGCATAAGAATTACACCTGGAGCTACAAAACTACCATATCGTGCAACTGCGTGAGGAACAACTCGAATTCCCAATTCGGCATAATTGGATTTCAACGCCATTTTATCGTGGAATTCCATGGGGCCTGCATGCAGTGTTTCCATGTTTCGGATTCCGAAGTAAAGGATGACTGCTTTTTTAACCCAATCGTGAGCTTTCCATTGGCCATTGATTTTTTCTGCTGTTCGAAGACGTCCTTTATCCAATTCTTCGATCACCCATTCGATGGCTTGTTTGGTTTCAATTTCTTGAACGAGAGCTCGGTTTTCCCAAGCAGATTCGATGATGTTTTGCATATTAAAGGGCAGGAAATTGCTTGGGATTGGTTTCTGAAATTAATTCGTAGATCGCTTCTACCACATCATCTACCGAAGGTTTTGAGAAATAATCTCCATCGGTGGCGTAAGCCGGACGGTGTTCCTTCGCAGTAATGGTTTTTGGTTTACTATCGAGAAACTGGTAACCGTTTTGTTCTTCCAACACTTGCTGAAGGATGTAAGCACTAGCTCCACCCGGAACATCTTCATCCAACACCACCAATCGATTGGTGTTTTTCAATGATTCAACAATGGTGTGGTTGATATCGAATGGAATGAGGGTTTGAACGTCGATCAGTTCCACCGATATTCCCGCTTCAGCTAATACTTTACTGGCATCTTGAGCAATTCTTACGCAGGAACCGTAAGTAACCAAAGTAACATCGGAACCGTGAAGGATGGTTTCAGGCATACCAAGGGGCAAAGTGAATTCGGTAAAGTTATCGGGCATTCGTTCTTTCAAGCGGTATCCGTTGAGGCATTCCACAACGAGGGCTGGAGCGTCGCTTTTCAGTAAGGTATTGTAGAAACCCATGGCTTGAACCATGTTTCGAGGAACGCAGACCAACATGCCACGCAAAGAATGAAGAATCATTCCCATGGGACTTCCGGAGTGCCAAACCCCTTCGAGGCGGTGGCCACGAGTACGGATGATTAATGGTGACTTTTGGCCACCGTAACTGCGGTAGTACATGGTTGCCAAATCATCGCTCATGATTTGCAAGGCATAGAGCAAGTAATCGAGGTATTGAATTTCCACCAAAGGACGGAGTCCGCGCATGGCGGCACCCAAACCTTGTCCGAGGATGGTCATTTCACGAATACCCGTATCGGTAACGCGGAGCTCACCGAATTTATCTTGGAGGCCCATGAATCCTTGATTCACGTCGCCAATCTTTCCTACATCTTCACCGATGGCGAAGAAATGAGGGTGTGTTTCAAGGTAATGCTCGAAGGCTTTATTGAGCACCTCATAACCATTTAGGGTAGAGGAGGAGGCCGAAAATTCGGGTTTTACTTCAGGAACCAAAAGCGGATTTTCGGCAGTGTCGGAATACAATTTAGAGCTAAACTTATCGAACATCACGTTTTTCCGTTCATCCAACCAAGCTTCTAATGCAGCTCGTTGTGGGGAGTTTTCTCCACGGGTTTGGAACAAACTTTTACGGATGGCGTTGAACATATCCTTTTGAATGGGATCGATGGTTGAAGTCAAAGCTTGAACATTGGCCAGGACCAATTCTTTTTTCGAAGTTGATTCGGCCAATTGTTGAAGTAAAGCCACTGCTTCTTTGAGTGGTTCATCAACGGTTTTGCGGAAAGCCGCCCATGCATCTTTCTGTGCTTTTTTAACGGTTTCTGTGGCTGCTTTTTCAATTTCTTCCAACTCCTCCATAGAAGCCAAATTCACGTCGATCATCCACTTTTTCATTTGGGCGATGCCATCGTATTCGGCTTCCCATTCCAAACGTTCCTTGGACTTGTACCGTTCGTGGGAGCCGGAAGTGGAGTGCCCTTGAGGTTGGGTAACTTCAGTGATGTGAAAAACGGCTGGGGTGTGAGTGGTTCGAATTTTGTCGACTCCTTTTTGGTACATTTGAACCAATGCAGGGTAGTCCCAGCCTCGTGCAGTGTAAATATCTACGCCAGCTTTTTCTTCGGTGGAGTTGAATCCGGAAAGGATTTCTCCCATGTTTTCTTTGGTGGTTTGGTATTTGGCCGGAACCGAAATTCCGTACCCATCGTCCCAAACGTTTACGGCGAGGGGCACTTGAAGTACGCCTGCTGCGTTAATGGTCTCCCAAAAATGTCCTTCCGATGCGGATGCATTTCCGATGGTTACAAAGGAAACCTCATCACCCTTATTCGAAAATTGGGTGAAGGAATGTAATTCTGGAAGATTGCGGTACAATTTGGAGGCGTATGCGATTCCTAGCGATCGTCCCATTTGTCCGGCCGTTGGAGAAATATCAATGGTGGAATGGTAATCTTCAGTTAAGTTTTTAAAGGAGCCATCTTGGTTTAAGAAACGGGTACCAAAGTGTCCGTTCATCATGCGGCCGGCTGAAGCGGGTTCGAGGTTCACATCAGGAACGGCGTAAAGTTGGGTAAAAAATTCGAACACGTTGGACATTCCGAGCGCAAACATGAGGGTTTGATCGCGGTAGTACCCGGAGCGAATATCTCCTTTTTTAAATGCCTTGGAAAGTGCAATTTGAGCCACTTCTTTTCCATCCCCAAAAATGCCGAATTTTGCTTTACCTGTGAGCACTTCTTTCCTGCCAAGCAGCGAAGCTTGTCGACTTTCACAAGCAACTCGGTAGTCGTTTAAGATTTCTTTTCGGAAATCTTCTTCATTTTTTTGCAACTTTGCCTCCGTCATAACGTTTCAAAAAGATGCACAAAAATACGAAATTGTTGTCCCGAATTTTTTCTTTTTTCCTGCTTATTTCAAGCTTTTGTTTCAGTTCTTTTTTGGGCATTCAGAAGGGAAAAGGGCTGGAATTTGATGAGTTGCTGATCCAATTGGACGATGTTCGATCAGGTAAAAAAGTCCCTGCGGTATTTCACTTTAAAAATGTTTCCAATGTACCCATTGTTATTCAAGAGGTTAAGCCCAACTGCGGATGCACGGTTGCAAAGTATCCAAAATCGCCCATAAAACCGGGTGAAGAAGGTGAAATTAAGGCGATCTATGATTCGTACAAGCAAAAGGGGTACAATCAAAAGTTCATTACGGTTCGCACTTCGTTTTCAAGTGAGCCCATTGTGCTAACAATTCGAGTTAATGTTGATGGATAAGAGATTAATCTGATCTATTTTTGTACATGCGTTTTAAATTCACTTTTATTCTTGTTTTATTCTTGGTTGTTCCAATTATTGGATTCTCTCAATACTATGAATATGGTATTGGAATAGGTGGGGCTAATTACAAGGGTGATTTGGTTTTCAATGGAGTAATTTTAAAAGAAACCCATCCGATGATTGAATTTAACTACAAGAAGTTCAACCCGGATTCTAGATTTAGGAAGAAAGCATTCATGAAATATTACACCATTTCTGGTGCTGATTCCAATTATGCGGGTGGATATTCCAGGGATTATTTGTACAGAGAGAAAAGAAATCTCTCCTTTTTTTCCAATTGTGTGGACGCGGGAATTGGGGTGGAATTCAACATGATTGAAGGCAAATTTCGATTTTTAGACAACAATTATTACCATCGTTTTTATGGTGGCTTTTCAACTGGAATCATGTATTTCGAGCCTCAAACCACCTTTCAAGGGAAGCAAGTGAAGCTAAGAGATATTCAAACTGAATCGGAAAAGTATTTACCTGTAACCATAACTTTCCCCTTTTCCCTCGGATGGGAAACAGAAGTGTCTAAACACTTGAGTTATGGAATAGAATTGAGTTACCAATTTACTCTTTCTGATCGTTTGGACGATGTTTCGGGATATTATGCCGACATGAATGACCTCAAACGAAGGGGCGGTGCGGATGCTATTTTTCTTTCTTACCGGAATTTAGAGAGTGTGTATCCAAACATTTCGGGGAACTTCATTTCCCAAAACAATAAACCGAAGGCTTTACGTGGAGATCCCAACGATCGAGATGGGGTTTTGATGCTAAAACTTTATGTTCAATTTGGAGGTTGGGACCCATTGAAACGGTATTAATTTTATCTTTACCAAAATTTTATTCATGAACGCATTGTTAAAAGGAAAAAAAGGAATCATTTTTGGCGCATTAGATCCCAATTCCATTGCTTGGAAGGTTGCTCAAAAGTGCCACGAACAAGGAGCTACATTTGTTCTAACCAATGCCCCAATTGCTCTACGCATGGGCAAAATTAATGAATTGGCAGAAGCTACCGGCTCAACCGTTATTGGAGCAGATGCAACTTCATTGGAAGATTTAGAAAATCTATTCACCCAGTCTCAAGAAATTCTAGGTGGAAAAATCGATTTTGTGTTGCACTCCATTGGAATGTCGCCCAACGTAAGAAAAGGAAAGCACTACACCGAAACCGATTACGATAACTACCACAAAACCATGGACATTTCGGCCATGTCGTTTCACCGTGTGATGCAAACAGCCAAGAAATTGGATGCTTTGGCTCACGGTGCATCGGTTTTAGCCTTAAGTTACATCGCCGCCCAACGTGTTTTCCCAGATTACAACGATATGGCCGATGCGAAGTCGTTGCTCGAAAGCATCGGCAGAAGCTTTGGTTATCATTTCGGTAAGTCTGGCGGCGTTCGTGTGAATACCATCAGTCAATCGCCAACCCGAACCACCGCTGGTCAAGGTGTTAAAGGATTTGACGCTTTTTACGAGTATGCCGATAAAATGTCGCCTTTGGGCAACGCTGATGCCGATTCTTGTGCAGATTATTGCGTGGTGATGTTTTCTGATCTTACCCGAATGGTTACGATGCAGAATTTATTCCACGATGGAGGATTCTCCTTCACGGGCGTTTCAACGGAAGTGATGGAAATGGTTGCGAATTCAGCTGAATAAACATCGAAATCTATCATTAAAAAAAAGGGGGGCATTTGCCCCCTTTTTTAATGGATTCGATCCATCATTTTCCCTGAAATGCCAACGACCCATTTTTTAGGAAGAAGTCGGGTTAACAAAACCAAGAATTGATTCATAAATCCGTCAACAACCGTCATGGTTCCGTGCTTCATGGCCTGATAGCCTTTGAGTGCAACGGGAGCTGCGGGCACCCATTTCATGAATTTTCCGCTGGCCAATTGGCTATCTTGCAGATTTGCTGCCGAAACGAAACCGGTGTCGGTTGGGCCTGGACATAAGCAGCTTACAGAAACACCGGCATCTTTCCATTCAAAATGCAATGCTTCAGAAAAGGATAGTACGAACGATTTGGTAGCGCAATAAACATTCATTTTGGGGCCAGGTTGATAGGCCGCTATGGAAGCGATATTCAAAATTTTACCACCGCCGTTGGCCAACATTTTCTTGCCAAATAAATGACAAAGTTCTACCAAACTTATCATGTTAAGGTGCATCATGCTGGTTTGGGAGGATAACTCAATTTCATCGAATCTACCAAAAGCGCCGTAACCGGCGTTGTTGATGAGTTCCGAAATGTTCCATCCGTTTTTTTCGCAATGTTCAAATAAAATCTCAGCCGATCCAGGAATTCCTAAATCCAAGCAAACGGATTCCACATCGAAGCCTTTGGAGCGAAAATCGGTAACCACCTTTTCAAGTTTTTGTGCATTTCTTCCGTGAAGGATGACCTTCTTCTTATCTTGAAGGGCCAGTTTTGCAAAGTGTAAACCGAGTCCAGAATTGGAACCGGTAATTAAAATCATCTCATTTTTCATTATTATTCTCCTTGATCTAAAAAGTACGTTATTCCCGAAACAACGATGGGTCCGTTCGGTTTTTCGTGAGCAAATATAATGGCACGTTTTCCATTTTGTTGGGCGATGGTTTTTATTTCGTAAAAGCAAAAGCCTTCTTTTTCTTTGGCCACCACAAACTCTTTTTCATTCATTTGCAAGACCGAGGAATTTTGGATTACGATTCGGTTGGTTGGTTTCGAAAAAATGGTCGCTTTGACCGTTGTTCCTGGGGTTAAGGCATCATTTTCTTGGGATAAATGGGCATGAATTTTTGCCGAACGTTCTTCAGTTCCAACGGTTGGAGCGAGTAAATGAACCTTTGCTCGTTTGATTTCGGTGGATCCGGGAATGGAAAATTCTACTTCATCGCCCACCGAAATGGCACTTAAATCGGATATAAATACCGAAAGTTCCAAATGCAGGTGATCCGGCTGGATGATTTCGTACAAGGTGTTTTCCGCGGAAACGAATTGCCCCGGTTTTACCAAAATGTTGCCAATGATTCCATCGGTTGGACTTTTAACGAGGATGGATTTGGAAATGGGGGAGGATAGGATTTTTTGGGGATTCATTCCAAGCATTTGGAAGTTCGCCTCTAAAGATTCCTTTTCGGCACTCATTTGTTGGTAATCGGATTCCAATTGGTCGAAGTCGCGCTCGGAAATGGATTGTTTTTCCAAAAGTTGTTTTCCGCGCTCAAATTGTTTTTTCAGAACCGAATGTTTTTGGCAAACCTGTTTGTATTCTTTTTGCCATTCGAAGATTTTTGGGTGTTCAATTTCGCAAAGAACACTTCCTTTTTTTACTTTGTCACCGGTGTAATAGTTCATTTTTTTGATGTAGGCATCGGTTTTTGCGGTAACGGCAAATAGACTTTGTGGTGGAGCTTCAATGGTACCTGAAACCACGATTTGGTTGGAAAAAGATTGGGTCATCAGCGGTGCGGTTTCAATGCCCAAGGCCGCCTCTTGTTTCGCATTCATGGAAATGAATTTAGAAACTGACTTTGTTGAATCCTCCGTGTTTGAGGTCTTTTGACTGCACGAAACGATGATGCAGCCCCATATGATCATTAGGTATTTCATTGCGTTAAAAATTGATTTTGAAGGATTAGCAATCCCAAACGTGTTTTTGTTTCTTGAATCATTTTTTCGTTTTCCCAATAGGTCGTGTACAATTGAGATTGTTCAAGAAATGATTTATTTCCGACCATTTGATTGTTTTTTATCCAATTCAACAATCCCTTCTGATCCGTTTCGGCCAATTGAATGGTTTTAATGTAATTCATTTTCTCAACTTCAAGTTGATTGAGATTGATTTCGAGTTTAGCATTACGGGATTTAAGATCTTGGGTAAAAACTTCCATTTCTCGCTGGTATTCCAATTTGGCCATGTTTTTTTCTCGTTCCAAATAGGAATAATTAAGAGGGACTTTTAATCCAGCAACAACCCCAAAATACCCAGAGACCGACTCCAACTGTTGTTGAAATGCTCCAACATAGGGAGAAGGATATTTTTGAGATTTAATGAGGTCTATTTGGTTTTGAAAACTCGATTCAATGCTTCCCTTGGATTCTTGAAAAACGATAGCAACCTCCTTTTTGATGGGTTCATCAAGCAGGTTCCATTTTGCAATACCATCTTTAATTTGCACCTGACTGTAGAGTTCAATGCTCTTTTTTAATGAAAGAACCTGTTGTGTGAAGCGATTTTCTTCTTGAATTATTTTTTGAAGTTGTTGATTAACCACCCATAACTCCCAATCGGAGGTGTATCCAGATTTGGATTGCTGCAGGAGTTGCTCTTTCCACGAT
>CANHCV010000043.1 GCA_947459245.1 Bacteroidota bacterium | reverse complement strand
TTGTATTCAGGATGAAAACCGGCGAACGGGCGACGGGAATGATTCGCAGGTCGAACGCCGGAAAGATGTTCCAGTACCTCCACTTTTCTGCCGATGGTTTTCTCCAACTTCTCGATCAATATTGAAGCGTCTTCTTCCGAAGGATTCCAGTCGAAACGATCCCACCGAAAATTAGAACCAAAGCGAAACGTTTGATCGCCCAAGGGAATCAAGAAGAATCCGGCATGGTAAATCTCTTTTTCGGGAATTCCTTCAATTTTCACTTTCATCACTTCCCCTTTCGCGGGATTCATGGGCAAATGGGAAAACCAAGGATTTAACGCCAGTCGATTTCCTTCGCAGAAAAGCACCACCTTGGCCTTCCAATCGTTGTACTCAACTCCATCATCTACCAATTGCAAATGATCGTATTGAAAGGTTGTTTCCAACAATTTCTCTCCCAGTGCTTTTTTTGATGCGTGAAGAAACATGGGAGTATCAAGCCAACCGGCCTCCTGAATTTCACCCATTCCGGTTTCGCTGGGCCGGTAATCGTTCCCTGCTCGAAATCCCAAACCTCTCCCCAATTTCTCCATTTGCCGCTGCCATACGCCTTGAAAATTCAAATCAGGAATATCGTGAAGCATGGTTTTGGGATGAAAAAACGATGCATTCCATGCGTCTTCCATCCGAGTATAGGTTTGATGGGCAAAAGGGAAAACCTCATCGGCCAACCACGACCATTCCACGCTTCTAATTCGCAACGGATGCCACAGGCCAGCTGCAACCGAGGAAGCTCGGTATTTCTCATCCGAAAAAACAACCACTTTACATCCTTCCAAAAGCAGTTGATGGGCGGCATGTGCGCCCGCTAAACCGTGACCAACAACAATGACATCGGTCTCAATAGCCATCGTTGTAATCCTTCAACTTGATGTTCATTCCGAACTCCAAATTTCCACCCAAGGTACCTGTTCTCACCGGAAAATCGTAAGATGCTCGCAATTGAATTTGTTTTCCAAGGTCAAAACCGGTCATGATGGATATCGGATTCAATCCGTAAGGGATAACGGTTACTGCACTGCGGTATTGGAACAGGCGATAAGCCAATCCGAATTGAAATTTTTCCTGATATTCAAATCGAGTAGCAAACTGAATCCCATAACTTCGATTGCAGTTTCGGTAAAACACTTCCGATTTATTTTTCCATCCGCCCGACATGCTGGAAGTCCAACCCACATTGGCATTGATGGAACGGGCCGTGGCAAGATTTCCCAAGCGATCGAATGCGATGGTGGGCTGAAAAAGGTTTTGAACGGCGGCTCCAAGGTGAACATTCTTGGTACGAAACCAAAAGCCTGCATCGAGGTCGGAACTGCTGCGCGTCTCGGAATTTACGCCAGCTGAAATGCTCACGAATTGAACCGAAGGCGCAACGCCCAAACCCAACGAAAAATCGGAGGCATCGATTCGGTAACCGTAAACGCCTCTCAAGAGAACTTGGGTATTGTTCCCTTCCTGATTGATTTTAATGGTACCTCCAACATCGTTGTTCTTGTTTTTGGTCACGTCGTATGCTCCTTGCAAGCTCCAGGAAAGCATTCCGGGGGTATTCACGAATTGCTTGCGGTAACCCAACAACAAATTGTCGTGATTTACTCCCGAATAAGCCGGATTAAAATGAATCATGGTAAACCACGGCATTCTGGAATTCCAGTAAACTTCTTGCGTTGGAATTTGGGAAAACCCGGGGTTAGTGATGCTCAAAAAAAGCAAAAACAAAAAGAAGAAACGTTTCATGGAAACAAAGAAACGGCACTAAATTCGTCTTTTTCGTAAAGTTTTGAGAACGTTCCGTGAATATTTTTCAACACCAACTGTCCGCCACCCCAATCGGGCTTTTTACGAAACACCTTGGCGGCCAACTCTACTTTTTGGCAATGCACTTGTTCCACGTTGGCAACCGATAAATCCTTCACTCCAATCCCCAAACGTTGATTTTCGAATCGGAGGTTTCTCCCTTGAAACCGATTCCCTTCTCCGCAGGAGATGGATTTATCGCCATTTTGAATAAACGTACAATGGGAAACGTTGGCGTTTCCGCCCGAAAAATCGATGCCATCGTTTCCGGTATTTCTAAATTGCGAGCGAGTAAGATTCATTTTGCAGAAATCGAAATCGATTCCGTCGCCGGAAACATTTTGTACCACCACATTCTCCATTTTCCCCGAGCAATGAACCAAATTCAAGGCATCTTCGGCATGAATATCTTCAAAAATAACTCCGCTCCAAATTAGATTGGCATCAACCACATTTACTCCTCCCATCCCATGAACGTTTCCCCAAGAAAACTGCCTCTGCCCCCGAAATCGCCAACGATGCCATGTTAAGGAATGATTTTGGGGATGAACGTACACCGCTCCTCCAAGCACCTGAATTTCTTGGTTACCCGATCCCACTTCTTCCAGATTCCCTTCTACCCATAAAACCTGATGCGGTTTCATGGAGATGATGGTTCCCCGAGGAATTTCCAAAACATATCCGGCCGGCACAACGCAATTGGAATTCCACTCTCCCGATGCGGCCGTAATTCGATTTCCTTTCAACAAAAAACCTTTTGGAAGAGTAAGAGTCACCTTTTTTACCGTTGAAGATTGAGGCAAGGGCAAGCGTTTTCCCACCTTTTGAAAGTTCGATCCGCCCAAAGTTCGGTACCGTAAATTTTTAACTCCTGCTGGAAGAGTTATTCGGGGTGGAGCAACGGATGAATCAAAAGCAGGTAGCATCCAAACTGTTTGGGGCTGTTGTTCTTGGAAAATTTCCAACGGAAGTCCCCAACGATTTTCAACGATCACCTGTCCTTTGGCTTGGTAGGAAATAACTTGGCCGGGCAACGGTTGCAAGTAACTCTGAATTTCGCGGGCCCGGCGCATGGTGGCCGCCCTAGGAAGCTGATAATGTTTGCGTTTGGTTTGAATGGCGGCCGTTAATTTTTGCATTTCAGCTCCGTTCGTTTTCCATAAACGATGCAAAAATTCGGGTTGGCTGTACTTGTTTAAATACTGAAAATACGCTTTTACAAAGACTGGATTCCGAAACAATCCAAACGGCTGAAGTCCGTCTTTTTCCCAAGGCGATTGGGATTGAAGACCCCAAGCCATGATTGGCCGCTCATCGATTTGGTAAATGCCCTCGCTGGTAAATCCGTCGATGGCAATGGGTTCCAAAGCATGGGTTACGGGATTAAAATAAAAGCGCTGATTGTGCCAAACCAACCCGTGGTACGCTTGAAAAAGATCGACCAGAGCGAAGTATTTCGCCCAGATTTCTATGTTACGAGATGCGGCGTTTTGTTCCCATTCTTGTAGGGAATGAAGTGCAACGCCGCCTTCGGCTTGTTCTATCCACTTTTTCCTTTGTTCCAATTTGGGTGCATTCCATTTCCCCTTAAATACCGGAGCGCTGGGTGATGAAAATGAACGCGTTTTTGCTTCCCAAAAACCCGATTCATCCCATTTCAAAACGGGACCGTCTCGTCGTTCTTGGTGTTCCAGCATGAATGAATTGGGAACACCTTCCAATACCATGAGGCCCATATCTTTCCCGCGCAAAACCACCCGAACGAATTGGTAATCGGGAGTTAGTATTCCTTCTTGCCGCAGGGCTTTTTTAAACATCCACTCCCGCAAATAGTCGCGCGCTTGGAGACGCATGATGGAAAATTCGGTATGGCCGTTCACCCCAACCGAGTCGTTGCACAGAATTCGAAAGCTCCACTCTTCCCCCAACAAATGATCAATCCAATCGCCTTTGAGTCGAATTTCTCCTTCACTGGACCGATGGTTGAACGTTAAAGTCATCGAAACCGGTTGTTCGTTTTCTTCCAACAATATTCCTTTTTCGAGCGCACGTGTTCGTTGTTGGAGAATGGAATTCCAATCGCTGTTAGCGATATCGATTTGGAGTACAGGAATTTTATCGGAAAGCGGTTGATTTTCTTGCTCCACCACTTTTTCAACCAGCAGATCATCGAAATAGGCCTTGCCGATTTTCCCTTTGTAGTAGGCGGAAAAAACGAGGGAATCGTCTTCGGCGCCTTCCGGCAAAGTGAAGTATTCTTCGAGCAAATCCCATCCGCGCTGCGAGGAGGAAGCCAACTGAATTTCCCGGTAAAACCCTCGATTTCCGGTGATGAGGATGCAAGCATTTTCATCGTTCCCGTATCTTCTTAATGCCACATAAAACGTGGAGCGTGGAGATATTCCAGAGGCATGAAAAGCCATCCCATAAGGTTGCTGAGGGCTGCATTCGGATGAGAATTTCCCTGAAAAAGCGATGGCCGATGATTGAGTTTTTGCATTGGAGAACAGATCGCCTTCGCTCATCCAATACGTTCTTCCTTCACGAATGCAGGTAGATTCTGCATCGCAGTACCAGCGTGCATTTTCGGGAACGGAACGATCGCCCAAGGTGAGCATCCATCCCAATCCGGCGAAAAGGAGGAAGAAAAAAATGATTCGCTTGAATTGTTTCATGGATGAGAAATGATCTGAAATGAATACCGGTTTTTCTTTGGTTTCAGGAGTAAGAACGTCAATTTTTCACCGTTTCCACCAACTCCGAAAAAATGGATTCCGTTTTGAATTTGGTGCTGTTGAAGCTGAAATTTACCAAAATCTCCGGCCAAACACCAAATTTGTTTTCCTTTTTTTGCTTCTTGTTGAAGAAGAGGTAGCCAAGTGGTTCGAAAATTCTGTCCTTCTGGAATTTCGTAAGGTTCTTTTCCAACCCCAGCGTTTGGTTTCCAATTGGGTTCGTTTCCATCCCAAAACAAAGGATGATGCATGATGAGTATTTGAATGGGAAAAGCTTGCATTTCTGCTCGAAAAACAGCTGTATCAATTTGATAATTGACTTTTTGAACGGTTTGGAAAACCACCAACTTTACCGAATCCGAGAGTTCAAAAAACTGAAACGGAAGCAAAGAGTCGATCAGGTTTTGGTGATACCCTTGGGGCGACGCTAAATCGTGATTACCGTAGGCCAAAAACGACTTATTTCTCCGTTTTTTCTCAAAATCAACCCAAGTGGATGGCGACAATGCTCCGAAATCAGACACGTCGCCTCCCCAAAGTAAAACGTCGGGATTTGCTGCTTCAACCTTGGAGAGAAATGCGGGAACCGGACCGTTCGAGGAGTCGGATTCGTTGTACAGGTGTCCGGCGAAGGAAATGCTGGGAAGTTGCGATTGGCATCCCTGTAAAAAGAACATCCCGATGATTCCGAGGATGGGAAAAATCGGGATGCGAAACACGGTAATCGTTGATTAATGTTGGATCACAAAGCGAACCTTCTTTTCTGCCTTTTTGGTAGATAGGGTCGCAAAATATACTCCGTTGGCCAAGTGGGAAAGGTTCAATTCTCTTGACAAAATGCTTTGGTTTCCGAACTCAAATCCTGCAACTTTTTTCCCGTCGATGGAAGTGATGTTCAACTGTGCATTTTCGTTGGATTGATTTTCGAAGTACATCATCACCAAACCTTCGGAAGGAGATGGGAACATTTGGAAAACGGGGAGGGTATAATCTACTGCACCGAGTCCTGCACCGGAAACTTGAATGGTTACGTTTCTAACACAGCCTTTGGCATCGGTTACGGTAACTTGAACCGGACCACCGTATAAATTGAAGGCAGCATTGGACGTTTGAGGAGGAGTGGTATTCCACAAGTAGGAATAAGGAGGTGTTGCACCAAAAACAGATACCCCAGCAGAACCATTTCCACCACCGGTGTTGGGATTGGAGAATTGAATTACGGTAAATGAATCGGGTTGAGTTAGGGTGATGCTGGTATCGGAAGTACAACCTTGAGCATCCGTTACTCGAACTCGGTACGTTCCGGCTGCCAAATTTGGAAGAACGGCTCCAGATTGTGGAGGGTTGGTTTGCCAAGAGTATGCGAACGGAGCCGATCCACCGGTTACCGTTGCCGTTGCAACTCCATTGTTTCCACCGTAGCAATTGATGGGCGTTGTTGCCGTTGCAACCGCAACGGGTCCGTTATCTGCAAGAGTGGCATTAGCGGTTGCAGTGCAGCCGTTGGAATCGGTTACCAAAAGGGTGTACAAACCGGCGCGAAGTCCAACGATAGCCATGGAATCAGAGAAGGTTCCAGGACCCCAAGAATAACGGTAAGGCGTATATCCTCCAGAAACTTGGGCCAAAATTGACCCGTTTCCGTTGCAATTATTGGGAGTTTTTATCAACGTATCAATGCGTGGAGAATTTACCACAGTAATAAAGTTGGAATCGGTAAAGGTGTACGTATTCAAAGAATCGGAGATGGTCATGCTAACCCGATAAACACCGGGGGTGGTGTAAATCACGGTTGGGTTAGACAAAGTTGACGTAGCTGGAGTTCCACCTGGGAAAGTCCAAGAAATGCTGTGAGCTGTAGTGGTGGAAAGATCGTTGAAGCGAACAACGGTTCCAACACAAACGGTTCGGTTAGAAGCGGAAACACGTGCAATGGGCGGATTTGCAGCACCGGTAACCACCAATGAAAAACGCTGGAAATTTTGAACCAAATTCCCTTTATGGGTTACTCGGATGGTGTACCAACCAGCGGTAGGAATGTTTAATACAACCTTCTCAACGTTATCTCGGATATTGTCTCCGCGGGTTGCACCTGCAGTGCGGTTATTCACATCCAACACATAAGGCAACGTTGCATTACCCAATGAATCGATGATTCTAACATCAAGATCGTTCACCAATTTGATGGTCCGTGCGTTGAGCGCTGCTGGGGAAGCGGTTCCCGCAACATCGGTCCAAGCCAGGGTAGCTTCTAACGATTCCAAACCATTGGAATACACCCGAATGCTAAAGGTATCTTTATTGATCAAAGCCTTTTCGATGATGGGATTACGATTGGCAGAATCGGCCAAAATTCGAGCAGCTTCGTAAGTATTCATCAAACCCCATCCAAAGGTATAATCAGGACCATCGGAAGTTCCTGCTTCATCTGCCGAATGAATGATCACCGCTTTTGCAGTTGCACTTCGCATCCAACGTCCGTATTTGCGACGGCTGAGTTGTTGAAGAAGGGCAATCGATCCGGTTGCGTTGGGAGCCGACATCGACGTTCCGCCAATAACGGTGTAAGCTTGATCGGAAGTATTGTTGCAAGAACGCAAGTCATCTCCATTGGCTGTAATATCTGGTTTAATGCGACCGTCGTCGGTAGGACCGGTGGAACTGAACGTACTGATTCTAACGGCAGAAGGTGAAGTCCAACCGTTGGCCAAATCTTGAACCGAACCAACAACCAAAATATTTTTTGAATTCGCCGAACCGGTCATGTTATCGTAAGTACCGTCGCTATTTCGGCGGGCGGTAGAGGTAGTCCAGTTTCCATTAACTTGAACCTGATGACTTCCGTTCCAAGATTCATTCCGATTATTACCGGCAGATTTTACCATCAAGTAATAAGGCGCATTGAAGGCAATGTTATCCCAATCGCGTGCTTCGGCATCGTACAAACCAAAATTATAGTCTTCAACCGCAGAGATGGTTGGATTACCGTACCAGAACCAGCCTCCGTTAAACGACCAACCACCTGGAATTCCATAACTGTGATTGGAGAGCAACATGCCTTGACTTGCTTCAGAAGTCATTTCGGAATTATCATTATTGAAATCGAAGCAACGAAGGCGGCCGTTAATGGCCATTCCTTTGGCATTGACATCCACACCTTTTGCAAGAATGGTTCCTGCAACGTGGGTAGCATGCTGGTTGGTGGTGGTTACGTTATCGATTTGAGTTGTTCTGGAACCTGTTCCAGAAGCCGGTGCAAACTCACGGTGGGTAGAGCGAACTCCTCCCCCGTCCCATTCGCCCATGCGAACCCCAGTTCCATCCAAATCAAGTCCAGAAATGCCGGTTGGAATTACTTTATTGGTGCTAATGGTTCGTGCAGCTGTAGCGTTATCGGTTTGAATGTAAACCGGATGACCGTTTGCATCAATGCGGCGCAATTGAAGAACCCCGCCGTTGGGCAATTCTTGAACAACGGGAATGCCGTGCTTTTTGGAGAATTTTTGAACAGCACTCTGATCTTTTTCCCATTGCAAATGAAAGTCTCTCTGCAACTTGTTTAGAGCCTCCTGATTGGTTTGTTCTAGAACCATTTCATCGGCATTTTTCACTTTTTTCTCTTGAGCAAAAGTGACCATACTGCTGAATCCCAAAAGGATTAATAAACTGCGTTTCATCATGATTTTTTTGGCGTCGTGAATATAGAGCTAATTTTTTGGAAAGTGTTGCATCTCCATTTGTTTTGGAGCAAAATTTCTTGATTTATCGCATCAAATCCATCGAAATCTCACCTTCAACTCCCAATCCTTTTTCGTACCTTTGCAGGAACATGTACCATTCCGTTTTAAGTCAGGATCTTCCTACCCCAAAACTGCACCAACTGCTGATGAGTGCTGTCGTGCCCCGACCCATTTGTTTTGCTTCCACCATTGATGCTGAAGGGAATCCAAACCTTAGTCCTTTCAGCTTCTTCAATATTTTTGGAGCAAATCCGCCCTTGTTGATTTTTTCTCCAGCAAGAAGAGGGCGCGACAATACCGTGAAGCACTCCTATGAAAACGTGAAAGAAGTTGCGGAAGTGGTGATCAATATCGTGAATTACGCCATGGTAGAACAAACCTCACTTTCCAGTTCGGATTACCCGAAAGGAGTGAATGAATTCACCAAAGCCGGATTTACCATGCTTCCTTCCGACCTTGTTGCTCCGTTTCGCGTGGCTGAAGCCCCCGTTCAAATGGAATGCAAAGTTTTGCAAGTGATTGAAACGGGGCCCAATGGTGGAGCCGGAAACCTCGTTTTATGCGAAGTAATCAAAACACACATCAAGGAAGAATTGCTCAATGAAAAAGGATTGATCGATCCTTTCAAACTCGATCCCGTTTCTCGCCTCGGCGGAGATTGGTACGGTCGAGCCAAAGAAGGGCTTTTCGAACTTCCTAAACCCATTTCCAGCATTGGAATTGGCGTGGATTTTTTTCCTCAATCGGTGCTGCACAGTGATGTTCTCACCGGAAACGATTTAGGTAAATTGGGAAGTTTAGAAACCCCGCCAAATTCCTCTGAAATCGATATTCAAAAAGATAAATTCACTCCCGAATCCAGCATTTCGGAAGTGCATCAATTAGCAAAAAAACTGATCGAAAATCATCAAGTAGCTCAAGCAGCAGCGCTTCTACTTGCTTACCACTAATTAGTCCATGGAACATCACTTAAGCGAACAAGAAATCTTACGCCGACAAACGTTGGAAACCCTGCGTGAAAACGGAATTGAACCTTACCCAGCAGCGGCCTTCAATGTTACCCACTTCTCTACCGATATCAAATCGAATTTTGTGGATGAAGCCAAAGACCAATGGACCGAAGTTGCCTTGGCCGGAAGAATGATGTCGCGCAGAATCATGGGAAAAGCGGCCTTTGCCGAACTTCAAGATAGCGCTGGCCGCATTCAAATCTACATCAACCGGGAAGAAATTTGCCCAGGAGAAGACAAAACCATTTACAACGATTTATTCAAAAAATGGTGCGATTTGGGAGATTTCATCGGCATCAAAGGATACGTTTTTCGCACCCAAGTTGGAGAAATTTCCGTTCACGTACGGGAATTCTTCTTCCTTTCAAAAAGCTTAAAACCCCTCCCCTTCCCGAAAACCGACGAACAAGGAAATGTGTTCGATGCGTTCACCGATCCCGAATTGCGTTACCGCCAACGGTACGTAGATTTGGTGGTAAATCCGCAAGTGAAGGACATTTTCATCAAACGTACCAAGCTGTTCAACGCCATGCGCGAATACTTCAACCAATTCGGTTACATGGAGGTTGAAACGCCGGTGCTTCAATCCATCCCCGGTGGAGCAACGGCCCGTCCGTTCATGACGCACCACAACGCTTTGGATATTCCCTTGTACCTGCGCATTGCCAACGAATTGTACCTCAAAAGATTGATCGTTGGAGGTTTCGATGGCGTTTACGAGTTTTCTAAAAACTTCCGAAACGAAGGAATGGACCGAACCCACAATCCGGAGTTCACGGGCATGGAAATTTACGTAGCCTACAAGGATTACCATTGGATGATGGAGTTCACGGAAAAATGTTTGGAGCATTGCGCACAAGCCGTGAATGGAACAACGGAAGCAACGTTTGGTGCGCATCAAATCAACTTCCAAGCGCCTTATCCGCGCATTACCATGCGCCAATCGATTTTGGACTTCACCGGTTTCGATATCGATGGAAAATCTGAAGAGGAACTGCGCACCGCCTGCAAAAGCATGGGCATTGAGGTGGACAACAGCATGGGTAAAGGGAAATTGATCGATGCCATTTTCGGAGATAAGTGCGAAGGAAACTACATCCAACCCACTTTTATCATCGATTACCCAAAAGAAATGTCGCCACTAACCAAGGTTCACCGCGAAAATCCGGCTTACACCGAACGATTCGAATTGATGATCTGCGGAAAAGAAGTGGCCAACGCCTATTCCGAGTTGAACGACCCCATCGATCAGCGCGAACGTTTCGAGGAGCAATTGAAATTGCAGGAGCGCGGAGACGACGAAGCGATGTTCATCGATCAAGATTTCTTGCGGGCATTGGAATACGGAATGCCTCCAACATCGGGTTTGGGCATTGGAATGGATCGTTTGTGCATGTTCCTAACCAACCAATCATCCATCCAAGAAGTCTTGTTTTTCCCACAGATGAAACCCGAAAAACAGGGTTGAAATTTCCGAAAAAATCTGTTATCATTGTGATTCTTCCAACCTGAAAAAAATATGGCAACACCAAAATCGTTCCGCTACAAATCACTGATGCTGGTTGATGACAGTCCCATCGACAACCTCATCAATCAAAAAATGATTGAAGCGTCCAGCTTCGCTGAGCATATTTACACTTTTTCCGGTGCTGTTTCGGCATTGGATTTCCTCAAAAATCTGGTTCGTTTGAACGGTATTTCCACCGATAATATTCCTGAATTAATCTTTTTGGACATCAACATGCCCATTTTAGATGGCTTTCAGTTTTTAGAAGAGTTTGAAAATTTGAACGGCCCCAATGCCGAAGTCATCAAAGAAAAAACTCAAGTTGTGATGGTTTCATCTTCCATTAATCCAAAGGACATGGACCGGGCTGAAAAGAACAAATACGTTAAAAAATACGTCAACAAACCGCTAAGCATCAAAACCTTGGACGGACTAACCCTATAATATTACCATGTTTCACACGGCCGAGCGCACTACACGAACCGATCATTCCGAAAACCCCATTTTCCAACGCCATCTCATTGCTTACCACGAAGCGGCCAAACGCATTTCTGGAAACGTTTTAGAAATTGGTTGCGGGGAAGGCTACGGCATTCCCATGTTGGCACCCCATTGCGAATCGTACACCGCCATTGATAAATTTCAAACCGAGGTGAGCAATCTTCCGGGCAACGCCAAGTTCATTCAAATGAGCGTTCCGTTTTTGCCCGATTTCGCCGATAACTCTTTCGATTTTGTGGTTTCTTTCCAAGTGATTGAACACATTGACGATGATGTAACCTTTCTCAAAGAAATTCATCGCGTATTGAAACCCGGTGGAACGTTGATCTTCACCACTCCCAATCGGTTGATGTCGCTCTCGCGCAACCCTTGGCACGTGCGGGAATACACCCCGATCGAAATGGCCAAACACATCGAAAAAGCATTCTCAACGTACGACCTTCAGGGCGTTTTTGGGAATGAAAAGGTGATGGATTATTACCAAAAAAACAAAGCCGGAGTTCAGAAATTTACCCGATTCGATATTTTCAATTTACAGTACCGCCTTCCTCGAAGATTATTGCAAATTCCATACGACATCGCAAACCGAATGAATCGCCGAATGTTATCCAAACAGTCAACCGGATTGGTGAACGACATCGTTTGGACCGATTATTTCATCGCGCCCATTCAAGATCAAGCTCTCGATTATTTCGCCATCTGCACCAAATAAACGGTCTATGCAGAATTCCATCGATGGGCTATCGCCCAAAGATTACATCCTTATTAAAGGCGCACGCCTTCACAATTTAAAAAACATCGATTTAGCCATTCCTCGCGGAGAAATGATCGTCGTTACTGGCGTTTCCGGGTCTGGAAAATCTTCATTGGTGTTCGATACCTTGTACGCTGAAGGTCAAAGAAGATACGTGGAATCCCTTTCTTCCTATGCCCGCCAATTTTTGGAGCGCATGAAAAAGCCGGAAGTGGATTCCATCAAGGGCTTAGCCCCGGCCATGGCCATCGAACAAAAAGTAACTTTCGGACATCCTCGCTCAACCGTTGGAACCGTAACGGAAGTGTACGATTATTTGAAATTGCTTTTCGCCCGTGCCGGACATACCTTTTCTCCCATTTCTGGAGAAGAAGTAAAGAAAGATACCGTTGATTCGGTTTTTCAGTTTTTAGAATTACAACCCAACGGTGCCCGGGTAGAAGTTTTGGCGCCGCTGGTCCCCATCCCTGGAAAAGAAATTCGATTCCTGCTCGAAATGCTTCAACAAAAAGGTTTCAGCAGAATTAAAACCGAAGATGGCAATGCCGATATTCAAGAAATATTGGATGCCGGAAATCTACCAAAATCGTTGGAAGGAATCTTTCTTTTGGTGGATCGATTCACCAACCAGTTGAAAGAAGAAGATTTTTCCGGCCGTGCCATGGACTCCATTTCGTTGGGGTTTGAGGAAGGGCACGGCGATTTGGTGCTTCGAATCGATGGAGTAGATTACACGTTCAATCACCGTTTCGAACGGGACGGAATGGCGTTCGAAGAACCATCGGTCAATTTATTTACGTTTGGAAATCCATTTGGAGCTTGCAAATCCTGCGAAGGATTCGGATCCATCATTGGCATTGACGAAAATTTAGTGGTTCCCGATCCCAATAAATCGGTCTTCGAAGGTGCCATTGCTCCTTGGAAGGGCGAAGTCATGAAAGAGTGGTTGGATCGCTTTATCCAATCAACCAAACATTGGGTTTTCCCGATTCATCGTCCATACAACGAACTTTCCGATGCTGAAAAACGGGAGTTGTGGGAAGGAAATCTATTTTTCCCTGGAATCCGCGGATTTTTCAAATTCTTGGAAGAAGCATCGTACAAAATTCAATACCGGGTAATGCTCAGTCGCTACCGCGGAAGAACCGTTTGTCCGGAATGCCATGGAACCCGTTTGCGGGGAGATGCCCATTATGTGCAATTGTGGGATGCCGAAACGGGCGACCGAAAGTCCATCAAGGATTTGGTTTTGTTGCCCATCGATGCATTGAAAACGTACTTCCAGCAGATCGTATTTGGGGAAAGCGACAAGGCCATTGCCGACCGATTGTTGCAAGAAATTCAGAAGCGATTGCACTTTTTAAGCGATGTAGGTTTGGGATATTTAACGTTGAATCGGGCGGCCAACACGCTTTCTGGAGGCGAAAGCCAACGCATTCGTTTGGCCACGTCACTGGGTTCCAACTTGGTGGGTAGCTTGTACATTTTGGATGAACCCAGCATTGGTTTGCACCCTAGAGACACCCATCGCTTGATTCAAGTGCTCAAAAATTTGCGCGACAAAGGAAACACCGTGGTTGTGGTAGAGCACGAACAACTGGTGATGGAAGCCGCCGACCGCATTGTGGACATTGGTCCCGAGGCGGGAACGATGGGCGGCCAATTGGTGTTTGAAGGAACCTATGCAGATTTGGTGAAGAAGGGAAAAACCTTAACGGGAGAATACCTGCGCGGGGAAAAATCCATCGATTTTCCGGCTCAACCTCGGGAGTGGAACCGCAGTATTCTACTGGAAGGTGCCAACGAACACAACCTAAAAAACATTGATGTGGAGTTTCCGCTTCACGCTTTAACGGTGGTTACCGGGGTCTCGGGATCCGGGAAAACTACCTTGATCAAAAAAATCCTATATCCGGCCTTGAAGAAGATGCTGGGCGGTGGAGCCGACGCTACCGGGAAATTCAGAAAGTTGGGAGGCGATTACAAACGCATCACGGATGTGGAGATGATCGATCAAAACCCCATTGGGAAAAGCAGCCGAAGCAATCCGGTAACGTATACCAAAGCTTACGACGCCATCCGCAACTTGTTTTCCGATGAACCGTTGGCGGTAGCTCGGGGGTACAAACCCAAGCATTTCAGTTTTAACGTGGAAGGCGGAAGGTGCGAAAACTGCCAAGGAGATGGGAAAGTAACCATTGAAATGCAGTTCTTGGCCGACATCACCGTGGAATGCGACGAATGCCATGGAAAGCGCTTCAAGCAAGAGGTGTTGGATATTCAGCATCGGGGTAAATCCATTTCCGACGTGTTGGAGATGACGATTGATGAGGCCGTGGAATTTTTCGCTGAAGAAAAATCGCTGATGACCCGATTAAAACCGCTGCAAGATGTGGGTTTGGGGTACGTTCAACTGGGTCAATCGAGCAGTACGCTTTCGGGCGGGGAAGCCCAACGCATCAAGTTGGCGTACTACCTGATCAAAGGCAACGGAGCCGAGAACATGTTGTTTATTTTCGATGAGCCCACCACGGGGTTGCATTTTCACGACATTCAAAAGCTGATGAAATCCATCCAAGCCTTGATAGACTTGGGCAATACGGTGATCATCATTGAGCACAACGTTGACGTGATCCGCTGCGCGGATTGGTTGATTGATTTAGGAGCAGAGGGGGGAGATGCCGGCGGGAATTTGGTTTACCAAGGGGTTCCTGCAGGAATTAAAAGCTGCGAGGCGAGTTACACGGGGCAGTATTTGTAGTGTTGCCCTCGAAAATATTCTCATTGCATTCGAATCACTCGGGCACCGGAATTGCCCGCTCCCTGAGGTCCTCGAAGGGGAAGGGGAAGGGCGTTCCCTCGAACCATCCCGACGAATGTCGGGACACTCGGGGACCGGGATATTAGGCGTTGCTCGAGTGAATTTTCGTCAGAAAATTATTATCGAGAGCAACGTACCACTCGGGCAAAAGAAAATATGGGCCTCTCGAGTGTTGCCCTCGATACAATTCTCACTTCATTCGAATCACTCGGGCAACGGGAAAGTATCGAGAGGGCGCCAATGTTCCTCTCGATAAAAATCTCACTACATTCGATTCACTCGAGGAACAACATTTAGTCCTGGGTGCAGCGAGCCGAAAAACCGTCGTTCTTATTGGCGGTGTACCGTTCGATATGTGCATTGCCAAAGTACAAAGAGCGAAAGATTGCAAAGGTAGAGGAAGACTCGGAAGACGACCAGAAGATGGTGCTGATTCCTAAGTGGAAGAAGGTCCCATTAGAATTGCGATAACCGCCTGGCAGCGCAGAAAATCCGCTGCTGTTCGTAGCTCCGGAGTTTGGAGAAGTCCTCCACAAGCCACTGGTAGATTTTAACAAGCCGCCAGCAATTGAACTACTCGTTCCAATAACCGAGCAATTCGCTGAAGCATGTAAGAACGTCGTCAACGTGCAATATTCCGCATCGCTGGGCAAGTGCCAACCCGTAGGGCAAATGCCCCTTACATTGCCGGTAAAGGCGGGATTGGGAGAAGTGGAACTGCTCGCCCCGCTTTGGTACTGAACCGCTTCCGCCCATTGGTACAAGCCGCCGTAAGTGCTGCAATTCGCAGGGTCGTTGTTGTAGCAGTATTTCTCCATCGTGCCGTTGTTCGTTTGATTGCCAGAGCTTATCATGGTGCCCACATTCAAGTTCTTCGCGAACCAACACTGGGTGCCAATTTGAACCGTAGGGTAAGTTTCACCCGCGTAGATTACCGCTTGTCCACAGGCCGTTCCTACCGGGGCAGGAAACAATAAATTCACCGTATCATTAGTACCTCCACATGGGCCGGTAATCGTCCACACCAAGGTGTAAGCACTATCGGTGCCTTTGGTGAACGTAGTTGTGGGGTTGTTGCTTCCACTCAAACTTCCGCCGCTTCCGGCAACCATACTCCAAGCTCCCGTTTCTCCAGCGGCAGGAGCATTGGCTGCGAGGGTGGCCGTAGTTCCCGTGAGGGAAAGTTGGTCGGGGCCAGCGTTCGCGGGCGTAGTGGTTGGAGCCAAGCTAACGGCAACGGTGTCGGCACTGCTTCCGCACGCATTGGAAATGCTGTAACGCAAAGTGTAAGAACTTCCGCGAACGCCCGCAAACGTGGTGGCAGGAGCATTGGCCGTTCCCAAACTTCCGCCAGCTCCCGAAAGAATGCTCCAAGCAGCCGTTGCGTTGCTTGGGGTATTGCCCATAAGGTTCACCGAACTGGCGCAAATATTCAATTGGTCAACTCCAGCATTGGCCATGGTTACCGGTGGAAAACACGTCCATGTTGGGCCGTTCGCACCAATCGTTAGCGAATACGTTTGTCCGTTGTTGCCGTAAAGCAATGCACCTTCGCGCAAACTGCCCGCCGCCATCGCATACGGCACACTCACGAGTTGGGTGGTGCCCATGGGTAGGTAGTTGGAGCCTCCTTGGGCGTCCATTTCTACTTTTAAAAATTTGTTGTTTCCGTTCGCCCAAGGAAGGTTGGCGAACGCTCCCACCGTGGCTGTTCCACCACCCAAGTAGATGGAGAATTGCCCCGCAGCGTCGGTGCTTGCCGTTTGGGTTTCGGTGTAAAGGGTATTGCCGGTAGGCAAGCTATCTAATACCGAAAGGCGCAAACCAACGGTGCTGTTTTTAATCGGTTTTCCGTTTGCGCCCACGGCTATGGCTTGGTAGTTAATCTTTTGCGGTTGTGCGGTGGCTGCAAAAGCGAGCGCAGCGAGCAGGAGGGTGAAAATCGATTTCATTGCCATTTTTTAATGGATACAAATGTAAAAAATAAAATGGCAATTTGTGTATTTATTAAATACATTTCGGACAGACACATAGGTCTGCCCGTACGTTCCTTCTATGTTCCTCTCAAGTGTTGCCCTCGATAAAAATCTCACTACGTTCGATTCACTCGGGCAACGGAATTGCCCGCTCCCTGAGGTCCTCGAAGGGAAAGGGGAAGGGTGCTTTTTATGCGGTGCCTTCGAGCGCCTCAGGCACCGGAATTGCCCGCTCCCTGAGGTCCTCCTTTAGGTTTGTAATACCGATTAAACCCGGGATTATTGGTGATCTATTCTTGAAAAATTACCGAATTAATTCGGTAATTTTTCGAAGTAAACCAATGATTAAATCAACATCAGTAGTGGTGAACTAGGAGGTTCTCTAGGTTTTTAGGCCTAATCTTCGATTCAGACCACTACTGATTGTTTTGAATACGTATCAAATAGAAATTTAGGAAAGACCTAGTATCAAGGAGTTGATGGACATTCAAAACGCGTTGATTGATTAAAAAATCTAAGCGTATGCAATTTAAACAATTTATTGGAATTGATGTATCCAAAAATACTTTGGACATCACCCTGCTGGATTCTCAAGGCAATCAAATGGCCTACGAGCAAACATCCAACAACCTCAGCAGCATTAAAAAATGCTTTTCAAAAATCCAAAAGGAAACTAAGATCTCGTTGTCGGAATGCCTGTTCTGCATGGAATATACGGGGATTTACAACCTTCCGTTGGTGCAGTGGCTAACCGATCTTTCGGCCCATATTTGGATGGAATCTGGGGCCCAAATCCTAAAAAGCCAGGGAGTGGTGAGAGGCAAAAGCGACAAGGTGGATAGCCTTCGAATTGCCAAATATGCCTTCTTAAACCGTAACCAGGTACGTTTGTGGAAAGCACCTCGAGCAATCATCCAACGCTTGGCGAGTTTGATGAGCCTTCGCCGTAGACTCATCAAAATAAAAAGCCAGCTTTCTGTTGGGGTAAATGAACAAGTAGGCTTCTTGGACAAAGAAACGCTAAATGCCCTAAAAAAGCATAGTAAGGCCCCATTGGATGCGATTAAAAAGCAAATCGAAAAGATTGAAATAGAGATTTTAGAGATCATTAAATCCGATGAAAGAATCCATCAGTTGTACAAGATCATCACCAGTGTTGATGGAGTTGGTTTGGTTA
>CANHCV010000042.1 GCA_947459245.1 Bacteroidota bacterium | reverse complement strand
GTAATTTGGCTGTAAGTGGTATTGGTAGAAACAGAAAAGTCGATTTTCTCACTAATTCTGCTGGTAACCACCAATCCCGCAAAATAGGCAGGGGTTTCCGAAAAGTTGGTCTTTCCGTTGATGATGGATGGGTTTCTGCTGTACGAGAAACCACCATTGAAATTCAGATTCGATTTGATTTTGTTCACGGGCAAACCGTAACTGAAAAAGGAACGCCACGAATACTGGCCATTCACGTTCTCTGGGCGTACCAATTGTGCTCCACGTCCAACTTCAATACCATAAACCGTGGTATCGAAAGGCGTACTATTGATAAACGTATTATTCACCACCGCGTTGTTGGTTACGCTTCCTCCGAAGAATAGAAAGAAATTGCGATTGTTGGTGGGGTTGTTTAAGCTGAAACGACCGTTCAAATTGTGGCGGTAGTCTTGTTTCAAATCGGCATTACCCGTACTCAATTGGGTAGGATTGGTGTTGTTTACCACCACTTGCAATTGATCTACACTTGGAACATTGTTCGACGTGGTATAATTGAAACGTAAATTGGTATTTTTATCAATCTTGATTTGCCATTGCATATTCGGTAGCACCGACTGAAAGACCTGACGAAGGGTGTCGGTAAAGGGGAAGGTAGCTAAATTGGACAAAACCGCTTGTTGTGCTGCCACCCCAACCGAAAAATTGTGCTTATCTTTCTGATAACGGTAGGTAACCCCACCATTGGTATAATTGTAACGGCTGTCAAACGTGGAAGAGAGAAGGCTGTCTGGACCTATTCCAATGGCCGCATCATCAAACGTTTTTTTATCGGATGCGTTGCGGCTATTGTTCTGAGTTACCGATACTTGAATGGAATTGAAACTGTCTAACGCCTCGGTATAGGTAACATTGGTATTCAGGGCCACGTTTACCCGGTTCGAGTTGGAGAACTGGTCCAACGTGTCGGCAATTCCTACATTTCCAGTGGAATCCAAATAGAAATTGTTTTCCGAAAACAGGGTGCTGTTTCCATTTCGGGTAACCAAGGAGGGAGAAACATTGAGAGAAATGGTGCGGCCGTATTTCTTAAATCCGTGGCGGTACAATATCGGTGCCGCGGCATTATAAGAAAGGTTATTGGAGCCGTTCAAATTGTTCAAACTGTTTAAAATGCGAACGGGAAGTTTATTTTGTCCTGCCAAGGAAGTTGAAGAAATATTGTCTTGAACGGTAAGGCGGGGTGTAAATACAAAAGAGTTCAAACTATCCACTTTGTATTCCAACCTTCCATTTAGGCGGTGATTGATGTTTTGATTTCGCGATTGATTGGTTTCGTTGTAAATGATTCCATCGTTGCCGGTTGTTGTGAAAAATTGACGGCGCAAATCTGAATTTACGTTGGTCTCGCTCCAATTGAAAAAATAACTGCCAGAGGTTTCGAGTTTTTTAAACTTGTTGGAATAGTTAATTCCTGCCGCGTGGGTTGTTGTTACCCCGCTTTTTTGATCGTTAAAGAAATTTCCAGCAGCACCTCCACCCATCATCATCATTCCACCGCCACCGCCACGGCCGCCGCCACCGCCGCCCATCATTCCCATCATGTCTTCCACCGCAAAGTTTTGTTCATTGATGTTGTTGGATTGGGCCAATAAGGTAATGCGTCTTTCGCCTTTGAACTTGTTTAAACTCGCTCCTGCTTTGTACAAACCATCGGATGTGCTTTTTACAGGGTCCAATGCTCCAATTCCACCGTAATACTTGCCGAATTCTGCATTTTTAAATTGGGACTTGGTAATGATGTTGATGGTTTTCTTTTCGTTTCCATCGCTAAATCCGGTAAACAACGATTGGTCGCTTTTCTGATCAAAGAATTGAACCTTATCCACTACTTCGGCGGGTAGGTTTTTCAAAACCGAGCTTGGATCGTCGCCCATAAAACGCTTTCCATCCACCAATACCTGTTTTACTTCTTCTCCTTGCGCCTGAACTTTTCCATTTTGGATGGTAACGCCAGGCATTTTCGTAACCAAATCTTCCGAAGTGGCATCCGGATTAACTTTAAATGCTCCAGCATTCACTTCGGTGGTGTCGCCTTTTTGAGTTGTGATGTTCTGGGTGTTGATGTTCACACCCTGCAAATTCTTACCCGTTTTTAGTAAAACGATGGGCGGAACCGTTACAGGCGATTCTTGAATAAACCCCGATTGCATTTTATCAGAGTAGCCCAAATAAGTAACTTTCAACAAAAACGGACCAGGGCGACCTCTTTCAAGGGAATACTCTCCTTTTTCATTGGTAGTGGTTCCTCGCATAACTGTGCTATCGCGCGGATTAAATAGTCCCACATTTGCGCCATAAATGGGTTTTTGATCCTCACCGATTACCGTTCCTTTGATGATAAACGGTTGCGCTAATGCACAAAAGGGTGCTAGAAATAATAATACAAGTAGTTTTTTCACAAAGTAATCCTTTTGGGTAAGACGTTGTACAGTAAATAGGTTTAACGTGCACAACTAATCCTGAGTTGATGGGCAAAGATAAAAGTTGTTCATTACCTTTCAGTTGAAAAACTATTCACCATGAAACGAATTGTCCTTTTTTGGCTACTTCTGTCTTTTTCAACGATTTCTGTTTTGGCGCAAAGTCCTGTGACTTTGGGTACGGCTGTTTTGAACGCAACCCAGTCGGGGCCCTTGTACCGGCCATTCAACAGCAGCACCATGAATTACTCAAATTTCGCTTATTTGCTCACGGCTGCCGACCTTAACGCCATTCCTCCTGGGTCTTTGATCACCCAAATCGATTTTCAAGTGGCCCCGTTTAGTGGAAGCTTGTCGGGTGCGAATATTTTTCAAATTTCCATGAAAAACGAGCGAAATGTCTCCTTTTTTCCACAGAATACCTCTTTCAACACCGAGCAATTGGGCGCTCAACCCGTTTTTACCGATAGCAATTATCAATTGGCACAGGGGGGCGGCTGGATCACTCACCAACTCAATGTTCCCTTTCCTTATTCTGGTGGTGGAATAAAATTGCTGTCATCGTTTTTTCTAGGAGGAAGCCAAACCGGTAACGGCATTTTTTACTATTACGATCCCGCCCCGGGCAAAGCCTTGGGTGGCGCTTCCAATACCGCTGCAGGAGCAACCACATTCAACAGCGCCTATTCAAACCTTCGTCCACAAATGCGGATCCATTTTACCAACCCTACCGGAACCGATATTTCCATGGATCGAATCATCTCTCCCAATTTGCCCGTAAACGGAGGAGCAAATTCATCGGTTGGTGTTGAACTTTCCAACCTGGGAGCAACCAACATTTCGTCGTTTTCCGTAGGTTATCAGGTGAACAATCAACCACCCATCACCCAAACCGTTTCCAACAACATCGCACCGGGAAACCGCTACCAACATACGTTTTCCTCAACCATTGCCATCCCAACAACAGGAAGTTTGGTGCTCAAAACATGGTCGAATCGCCCGAACCTTCTTTCCCCCGATGCCAACCCCTCCAACGACACCCTTGAAACCACCATTTGTCCAGCCCTTGCCGCTGGAACATACTCGGTTGGTGGTGCTACCGCGTCTTTTTCAACCTTGCAACAAGCCATCGATCGCATCAATTGCGGGGGCATTTCGGGAAATGTAATCCTATCCATCAACCCGGGAACCTATAACGGTAATTTTACCCTCAACGCCTTCCCGGGCTCTCAAATTCACCAACTTACCCTAACCTCCAGCACTCAGAAAAATCAAGATGTTGTTCTTGCCAACGGTGGGAATGGTTCCGTTCTTTCGGTCTTCGATGTGAAAAACCTGTACATCGATCAACTCTCCTTCCAAAAATCGAATACCCCAGCACTGCTTCACGAATACACCCTATTTCTTCAACGGTGCGAAGATGTAACCGTTACCAATTGTTCGTTTTTATCCTCCCCCCAAGGATTTAGCACTTACAATCGAAACGTTGGAATTACCTCTTGCAAACGAATCAACATCGTTCAATCCAAAATAAAACACGGGTATTTTGGGCTAACCGTAGAAGGATTGCCCGGCGCCATCAACGAAAACATTGCCTTTAATGATGGTACCGTAGAAGAGACGTATTTCTCTTGCATGGATGTGAAATCGACCAAAGGCCTCCGCATTGAAGGCAACAACATCAAAAATCCATACACCCTTTATTCGTTTTCAACGGCCATTCAAATTTCGGAATCGGAAGATTTAAGCATACTCCGCAACCGCATTTCGGGAAATTTTGGAGGAACCCTTTTTTCCTTCACCAACATCGATGGGGGTAATTTAGGAAATCTGGTTGCCAACAATTTCATTCAGGGAATTTTTCAAAATACCGCTTCCCCTCGAATTCTTTACTTCTATCCGCAAACGACCGGAAGTGGCGTTCGCGACGAGCTTCAATTTGCGCACAATACCATGGATGTGCGGTTAGGCCAAACAGGTTTAACCACCACCACCGGTTTATTCTATGTTCTAGCATCCGGAAATGTTGTTTCCTCCTTTGTTTTCGCCAATAATTTGCTGCATTTCGACACCGCTGCAACCCGAAGCATTTCTACCGGCACCAACATCTTTTACCTTTCCAATACGCCCTTTCTCGATTCTTCCCTTTTCAATCATAACCAGTATTTTACTCCTCAAACGGGAGTTAACCTCGGCATTATCGGCTCTAACGGCATTGCTTACAACTCCCTCAATTCGTGGAGTTCGGCATTGGGAGTTGATTCTCAATCGTTTTGGCAGAATGCCCAACTTTCGCAAGGACGCTACCCCGTACCTACCGTTGGGCTCCTCAATAATGCTGGGATTTCTCTTCCCTCGGTGAATGAAGATTACCTCGGCAACCCGCGTTCGGCAACCCAACCCGATTTGGGTGCACTGGAGTTCAATACCTCCGTCATCGATTTAACCATTTCCCGCCTTGATTCACCAAGAGCGTACTGCGGAATGAACCAAGAGCCGGTAATTGCATGGGTGAAAAATACCGGTTCAATCACCGTTTCCTCTTTTTCCATCGGTTTTTCGGTCAATGGAGGTGCGCCCATAACCCAAAACCAAACGGCATTCCTCAATCCGGGCGATTCCTTACGGGTTCGTATTTCAACCCCGGCCAACTTAAACGTTTCAGGCCCCATCGACTTGCAAGTGTTTTGCCAACACCCCCAAGATTCCATCGTTTACAACGACACCCTGTTTTGGCAGTCGGACCTCGCGTCCATTGATCAATTTCCAACCCTTCAAAATTTCGATAAGGCCGTTTTTGTTCCTTTCAACCAAGGAGATGTTTCCCCAACAGGATGGAGAACTTCACCTGTTGCCATCAACACCTACCGTTGGGTTGTGATGCAAGGACGTGCTAGCCCCAATGCTACCGGCGCCCCTTACGACCATACTTCTGGCCTTTCATCGGGCACCTACATCAACGCTTCTGCCAATTCAACTGGCCCTGATTGTTTTCTCTCTTCACCATGCGTTGACTTTCGACAGGTTGTTCGTCCCAAATTTTCGTATTGGGCTTATCTATTTGGTGTAAACATGGGCTCCCTAACCTTGGAGGCCGATACCGGTTCGGGATTCCACCGCGTTGATTCCATGAGTGGAGCCAAACAAAACCTTGGTGATCCTTGGATCAATCGGGTGGTTGATCTGTTGCCCTACGCTGGAAAAGTGGTTTCATTCCGATTCCGAGCGCAGCGAGGAAGTGGATTGTTGAGCGATATTTCTTTGGATGATTTGAAGTTTTATGAAACCCCCAACCGGGATGTTGCCTTGGCCTCCATCGATTCTCCCGTTGGGGGATGTGGCATCAAGGCCATGGAAACGGTACGGTTGAAATTGGTCAATACCGGCCTAACGAACATTCAAAACTTCCAAGTGGGCTACATCGTGAATCGAGGGACACCCGTTGTTGAAACCGTAACGCAAATCATGCGGCCCAACGACACTTTGATGTATGCTTTTTCCACGAAGATGCAGGTGAATGGCGTTCCTGTTATTCAGCTCGAAACATTTGCGCAACTAACTGGCGATCAGGATAGTTTGAACAATCAAGCCTCGGTCATCATTTACAACCAAGCCCGGAGTACTCCTTACTTCAACAACATCGAATCGGCTTCCTACGTGAATAATTTTCAAGGAAGCATGAACGACGGTTGGGAGATGTCGCCCACCCTCTTGGTTGGAACTCCTTACGTATTCGTCGTCAATCGGGGAACCACCTATGGCACCGGAACGGGTCCGTTGGTGGATAAAACGACTGGGGCCGGAACGGGAACCTACGTTTATGCCGAAAGCAATCTCACGGGCGGAGCAACTGGAAATGTAGCCTACCTCAGCAGCCCGTGTTTCGATTTAACCAATCTCAACAACCCCCGATTATCGTTTTATTACCACTTCTTTGGCACAACGATTGGGAAAATGGTCATCCAAATCAACAAAGGTTACGGATGGGTTTCGGTGGATTCGATTGTGGGTGCTCAACAAACCAACCAAAATAGTGCGTGGCAAAAACGCAGCATCAATTTGGTGAATTTCGCCAATGAACTGATCAAGATTCGATTCATGGCCGTGCGAGGAAATGGAACCTTGGGCGACATGGCCTTGGACGATATTTCGATTGAATCTGCGCCGAGCATTGATATGGAAACGGTTTCGATTTTGGAGCCCAACCTCACCTCCTGCACGTTTCCAACTTCTGCCAAAGTGAAAGCCATTTTTAGGAACAACGGCTTCCTTCCGATTACGAACCCCTCCGTTAGCTACCTTTTGCAAGGTTTTACCCCGGTTACCGAAACCATTTCGAGAACTTTAGCACCGGGCGATACGGTTCAATACTCGTTTTCAACCCTGGTGGCACTGCCAAATAACCAGCTTTATACCTTGCAAGTGTTTTGTGCGGCCAATGGAGATACTGTTTTTTACAACGACAGCGTTCGGGGAAGCATCAACAAAGTTGTGCTCTCCAACTTCCCCTCCACCGAAACCTTTGGTCCTGCAACCTCGCCTGTTTTGGCCGACGGTTGGAAATTTGAATCCAGCACCGCGTATACTTGGAAATTAACAGGAAATGGAACTCCCACACCTGCCACCGGTCCAACCAACGATCGCACCGGTGGGGGCAAATTCGCTTTTGCTGATGGATCATCCGGCGCTCAAGGAAACATCGCTTACTTTGTTTCTCCATGTTTGGATTTTACGGGGCTTTGGTCGCCAAAACTGACGTTTTGGTACCACATGTACGGCGCCAATGTAAACGCTTTGGCCGTTGAAGTGTATGCTAACAACTCTTGGAATCAGGTGTTTCGAATGGTGGGACAACGCCAACCGACTGAAATTTCACCTTGGGAAGACACCAGTATTTCCCTTTCCAATTACGGAAATCAGGTGGTAAAAGTTCGATTCAAAGCCACTCGAGGCGCCACCGATTTGTCGGACATTGCCATCGATGATGTAACTTTTTCCAATACCCCGAATTCATCGCTTGATTTATCCCCCCAGGATTTTAGCGTATTTCCCAATCCGTCCCATTCGCAGGTTTTCGTGAAAAACACCTCCGGCACTATTGCGAATTACCGGTTATTCAACTCCCTTGGCCAAATTGTGCCGGTTCAAGCCCAAAAGGCAGATTCCGTTACCACGGTCTTCGATGTTCAAGCATTACCTCAGGGAATGTACTGGTTGGTAGAGTTGAACTCGGGTTGGAGGGGAAAAGTGTTAAAGCATTAAAGAATTTGCATCACCAAGCCGCTCAAAATTTTCGGTTCAAAGCTGGTACTTTTGGGCGGCATCACTTGCCCCAAATCGCTCACCTCAAAAATATCGTCAATTTCTGGGGCGCGGCTAAGCAACACACAAGCCGTATCTGCTTCTGCCAATAAAGCTTTAAATTTTTTCAACGGCATGCTTTTCGTTCCAAAAGCGATGCGTGGATCCCTGGTAATTTCTCGAATGCCCAAAATGGGATCGATGATTTTTGATTGAAGAACGCTAACGTCCAATCGTTCCAATACCGAATTGAATTCCCAGTGCTCTTTGGGGACCAACAAATACGTTTTGTCGGCAAAACACAAGAGAAAATGGTAAGAAGAGAGAAACTGAAAATACCATTGATCCAACAAGACCTCTTTCACCACAAATTCTTGATTTAACTTCTGAAGAAGCTCTTCTCGATTGAATTCATCGTGCTTTTTGATTTGCCGATAAAAGGGTTGGATATTGAGCTGAGAAGAAGAAATCAACGTGGCGGTGAAATACTCCAAGGCCGAAGATTTCTTTTCGAAAAACGAGTGCGATGCACACGCTGCCCGATGGTGACCGTCGGCAATGTAGAACGAGGGGCAGCGGTGAAACGCTTGCATGATCTCGTCAACCCAATCGGGTTGATTTACCCTCCAAATTTTGTACCCGTAATTTTGTGAACCCGTGGCCTCTAAATACGGTGGTGATGCTTTGGTGATCTCGGCCAACAGCACATCCAATTCATGCTGATGTTGATAGGTTAGGTTCACCGGCGTGGTGTTTATCCCTATTTCCTCCAAAAACCTCGACAATTGCAATTCCCGATCCTCTCGGGTTTTTTCGTGCTTCTTTATTTTTTGATCTTGCAAATCTTGGGCGCTCACCAAACCCACCAAACCGGTTTGAACGATGACCCCAGTATCAACCTGATAAACGTAAAAACACTCTTCCTCATCTACCTGAAAGATTCCATCTCCCATCAATTGCTGCAAACGTTTGTGCGAAGCCTCCAAGGCCGATTCGAACTCAGCAACCTGATCGGGGCGGTAGCCAACGGGGCGCAAAACCGGCCAAAAAGAATACGGATTAAATCCGCGTTCAATTCTTTCCGATTCAGAATCGAAAATCAAATCGGTTTCCAAAATCGTATGCTGTACGAAATCGGGATGCGGCAGCAATGCTTTAAACGGAAGAAACGTGGGCATGTTTAGCTGCCGAAATGTTGGTTCAAGATGCTGGCGATTTCCTCCCCGATGCGGTCTTGTGCTTCTTGGGTAGCCGCTCCCACGTGGGGAGTAGAGATCAGCTTGGGGTGCTGCAGTAAATCTTCGCGCGGATTGGGTTCGTTTTCGAAAACGTCCAATGCCGCCGCCGATAAATGTCCGGAATTTAGCGCATCCAAAAGCGCATCTTCGTCGATAACGCCCCCTCTTGCACAATTTACAAGCATGGCACCTTTGGGAAGCATCGCCAATTCTTTCGCTCCCAAAACAGCACTTCCATCTTGTTGTTTCGGAACGTGCAAGGAAACGTAGTGGCAATGCGGCAAAAGTTCTGCTAAAGAGTCAACTTTTTCAACTTTTACCGAAATCGTTTGCCCGGCAATGGTTAAGGAAACATCGGTATTGGTGGCAAACGGGTCGTAGGCCAAAACCTGCATTCCGCTTCCCAAGGCATACTGGGCCAAACTTCGACCAATTCGGCCAAAGCCTACAATGCCCAAGGTTTTTCCCCGAAGTTCGGTACCTTTTCCGTATTTCTTTTTCAACGCATTGAATTCCGATGCTCCAGAAGTGGGCATAAGGCGATCGGCATCATACAAACCGCGAGCCATGGAAAACATCATTCCAAAGGTTAATTCGGCCACACTTTGAGAAGATGAAGCCGGGGTGTTGTACACGGTTAAACCCTTGGATTTGGCGTGTTCAACATCAATATTGTCAACCCCTACGCCTCCACGAACAATAACTTGGAGAGAAGGGCATGCGTCGATGAGGTCTTTGCGAACTTTGGTGGCACTGCGTACCAATAAAACAGCAACCTTTCTCTCTTGAATGTAGGCGGCCAATTCGGCTTGAGGAATGGAATTTAAATCGAGGTTAAAGAGGCCGCTCTGCAGAATTGCTTGGGCACCTGCGGAAGAAATTCCGTCGTTGGCGAGAACGTAAATTTTGCTCATCCGAAGTGTTTTTCAAAGTTTTGCATAACATCTACCAGCGCTTGTACGCTCGAAAGCGGAAGCGCGTTGTACAAGGAAGCGCGGTAGCCGCCTACGGAACGGTGACCACGAATTCCTGAAATTTGGGCTTCTTTCCACAAGCGGTCGAATTCGGGCTCAAGGTCGGAATTGTTCAACACGAACGTAACGTTCATCTTGCTGCGGTCTTCGAGGTCGGCCGTTCCTTTGAACAAGGAATTTCGATCGATTTCGGCATACAAGCACGCGGCTTTTTCGTTGTTAATTCTTTCCATTTCTCCGATACCGCCCAAGTCTTTCAGCCATTCCAGCGTAAGCATGCTCACATAAATGGAGAAAACCGGGGGAGTATTGTACATGCTTTCTTTCTCGTATTGTTTTTTCAAATCGAGCATGGTTGGAATGGCCAAGGTGCGGCGCGCCATCGCTTCTTCCTTTACAATGTACACGGTTGCGCCTGCAGGTCCCAAATTTTTCTGAGCACCGGCATAAATCAAATCAAACTTGGAAACATCGATCTGTTTGGAAAAAATATCCGATGACATGTCGGCCACCAAAGGAACATGGGTTTCGGGAATGTGATGAAACTGCGTTCCTTCAATGGTATTGTTGGTGGTTATGTGCAAATAATCGGAATCGGTTGGGATCACGTAATCTTTCGGAATGTAGCAGAAGTTGCGATCTTGAGAAGAGGCAATAACGTTGGCCTTAGCCCCGGTAAATGCGACTTCTTTAATGGCTCCGGCCGACCAGGTTCCGGTATTGATGTACGCTGGATTCTTGCGATTTCCCATCATGTTGTAGGCGGAAATCAAAAACCCAAGCGACGCGCCACCCTGCAAAAACAAAACTTGGTACCCTTCGGGCACGCCCAACAATTCTTTCACCAACTGTTGAGAGCGCTCCATCACGGCTTCGAAATTCTTTCCTCGGTGAGAAACCTCAATTAAAGAAAGATTCAATCCATCGAAATTGATGACAGCTTCGGAAGCTTTTTGCAGAACCGATTCGGGAAGAATACAGGGTCCTGCGCTGAAGTTATGCGGTTTGTTCATGCACGGGTATTTATAGCCGTAAAAATACGGCATAACACTAAAAACCGCGCAACTTTCTGAAAGAGTAAATCAATAACCGCAATCGATTGAAATAATCGCCCTGTTCTTTGGCCGAAGCATCGCCAACGGGCATGGCTTTCTGGGCCATGTTGCCCATGAATTCACTCAAATAGTTGGCGTACTCTTCACTCGAAGTGTACATCAAATAAACAGAATTTGGAGCAATATACGCCACTTTCGACCCATTGGTTAGATGAATTAAAATGGTGTTGTCTCCAAAAGTCAAGTCGGAATGATACATGGTAAACGGCTGATCCGAAGGCGTGCAGCTTCCGTCGGGATTCCGATAAAACTTCAGCTTGTTTTTGGCTTGAATCTCCAAATGCTCAATCAATTCCTCCATCTCTTTCAACAAAAGCGTCACCTCTTCCGAAGATTCAAAATACCCCGCATTGCTGTAATAATCGATCTGATTTAAAAAGTTGGTAAAAATTTCTTCGCCCCAAAACTCTTCCGACCCAAATCGGAAATACAGATCCACAATTTTTTGGTTGATTTCTGGCTTGAGTTCCTGATAATGTTCCGCCTTGAATTTTAAATTCTGAAATTTTGCATTTCCCAACATCGATTTTTGGTAGAGAAAATACCGGAAATAACCAATTCGATCGAACATCAACGAATAAAACAACGGTATTTCTTTCGGGAAACTAATGAAACGGCTGATGCCGCGTTGGTAATACTGCTCCAAAAAGCGATAAACCTCCTGAAGAAATTGAGCGTATTTGTAGTTCTTATCATCCACCGCTCGAAAGTGAAACGGCACCGTTTCTTTGGTGGGCAACAACTCGCTCATTTGAGCGTTGCAGTGCCGCATCAACTTATAAACCTCGGCCAAAGTAATTTCTTTCCACCCTCGAATCCTGCGGTAGGCCGGATCTCTAGAAATACATAAAACCTCGGCAACCTGTTCAGCGTAATTTCCACTTGGAAAAAACTTCTTCAAATTTTTAAAAAACTCCTCCTGCACCTCTTCCGATCCCTGAATGTTTGGGTGAGTGTTTGACATACTGCTAATGGTTGTTTGGTTCTACGGAAAAAGAAGTTTCAAACAAATCCAAAAGAAATTTTTACAATGGCAAAAATTAATGATATATCTCGGGGTAATCTTTTTAAAATCAGCCTCTTCTGCGGTAATTGATGTTGTCACATTGTTTCCACATCTTACCTTTTCAGCCTCGCAACTACCTTTCCAACCACAATCGGCGCTTCCACCCGAATGGGAATCAAATCGGTCTCTCTTAGGAAAACCGACATTTCTGTTCCGCCTTTGAACAGCGATCCTTCGATCAGCGCCGGGCGGATTTTATAACACGGAACCGTTTTTCCATTCACGGTTAAATTCACCTTTCCTTCATAACGAACCGTTGAAGCATAAACCGAATCTTCCAAAAGCAACGGAAGTACAATGGAAAATCCGGGCTTCTTCGATTTCCAATCGATGTTCCGGCAGGTATAAATGCCCGCAAGCGGATCGGTAGCGTTGGCCGAAATCTTCACCCTCGTCTTTGTTTTTATGCCCTTCTCCTCCGTTTCTATGTTCGCATATCCTTCATCAAAATGGAACCATGCCGTTTGTTTGTAATGATGGGACCCCTCGTTAATGATGCGCTGGAAACAGTAGGGCCGCAACGTTTTTAAATCGGCCCAGGAGTAATATTGATCCCGAACAGGATAAAACCAATCGTACCACGCCATGGAATTTCCAATTCCACTGAATCGAAAACACGATTTTCCTTGGTACGTTCCCGAATCAACCGAGAATGTTACCTTTCCCGCATCTGGCCATGAAAATCCGGCTTGATAATCCACCAAATACGATATGCGTTCACCGAACGAAAAAGGATAGGGGGAGTCTCCTCCCCCTATCGCGATCATCATTCCTAAAAGGAAAATGAGTTTATGCATTGGCGTTCGCGCGCTCTTTCATGTCTTTAAAAAACGAACGCTCTTCTTCCAAACGCCCGCGCTCTTTCTTGTTCAAATCCATCAAATTCAATTTGTTCAAACACTCTTCTGCACGATTGAAGTTGCCCAACCAAATGTTCGCTTCAGCAATGTTGAATAACAAAGCCAAGGTAACGTCTGCATTGATTCTTGATTTTTTATCCTTGATGTTTGATTCGGATAAATCCTTTTCCCACATCGCCGTTGCAGCCGCAAGTTTCTCTTTTGCACGCGTTGGGTTAGCACTTTCGTACAACAACATCATGCCCTCAAAAGCAGACTCGTACGCTTTGTTGATGCTGGAATAATCTTGTTTCTTCGAAGAAACATCGTACAAATCAGCAGCGCGGTTGGTCTTAGCGTATCCGTGTTGGTTGTTCAATTGGGTACGGATGCTCGCCATGTTTTCGTTCACAACCTGATCTTCAGCTTTGGAAAGGATCGCATCTTTCTGGCTGTTGTATGCGTTGCGAGCTTCGTAGTCTGATTTATACTCGGCACTCCTGGTGGTGCGGTCGTCGTTGAACATCAAATCATCTGAAACCACGCCCAAGGTTGGACTTACTACTTTCAAACGCATGGGATGACGGTATTTCAATTCATAGAAATAGGTGGTGGTTGGAACGCTGGTGTAGGTGCCATTGGATTGTTTAACCATGGTGTTTTTGGTCGATGTCTTGAATTCTACCGTGCTTTCAAAACCCAACAAAGTCACCGAAATCATCACCGCATTGTCGCGGTTGGAGGAATATCCTTCTGGGCGAAGGTACTCGGCTGCGAGGGCCTCGTGGTTGAACACTTTACCGGTACGCTCTTCAACAACCGATTGTTTGGAAGGTGGATAAATGGTTTTTTTGATGGGTTTTCCTTGCTCCAACAATTGTTTGTCGATGATTTTTTGAGCGGTTGTTTTTTTGTTGTAAGCATCCACCTCTTTTTGGTAACGCTCATCTTCCCGCTTCACTTCGTCTTGATAAAGCGCCATGTCCATCAAGTACTTTTGTTCTGCTTCATCTTTCTTGCGCTGGAATGCTGCTTTTTGTTCTTCGATTTTTTTCAAATAATCGGGAACGATTTCACCTTGGGCATTTCGGGTTGTGCCTTTCACCAAAGGTTTCATCGGAAGGCGGATGTAATCGAACTTAATTTCTTTTCGATCAACATCTTGGGCAACAGCAGCCATTACGGATAGCGCAATTAGAGCTGTGGTAAAGATTTTTTTCATTTAGGGGTTTTATTTATTTTAGTTCAAAGTTATCACGGTCTTGGAGAAAGGGCAAACTTTCGCGGGTGGTTTTCAAGAATTGTGCCGAAATTTTACGATGAACGATTTCTTCTTTGGATTGAGAAAAAGACAATCGCTCTCCAAGGGGGTCGATGATTTGGGAGTGCCCTGGATATTCCCAGCCGTTTCCGTCAACACCTACCCGATTTACGCCCACCACGTAGCATTGGTTTTCAATGGCCCGGGCGGTCAACAGCGCATCCCAAGCTGAAATCCGTTTGCCCGGCCAATTCGCCACGTACAACAAAAGGTCGTACCCATCGGTATTTCGAGAAAAAACCGGAAAGCGCAAATCGTAACAAATTAGGGGGCAAATTTTCCAACCCAAATAGTCTATGATCAATCGCTCTTTGCCCGCTTTGTAAAATTGGTTTTCTTTCGCCATCGCAAACAAATGCCGCTTGTCGTACCATTTTAAACTCCCATCGGGAAAAGCGGCAAACAACCGGTTCGTGGTGTTTTCCCCGTCTCTGCAGGCAATCGTGCCCAAAAACAATTTCTTAAAATCGAAGGCCCAACCGCGCAAAGATTGGAGCAGGGTTCCACTCATGGGTTGGGCAGATTTCTCCACATTCATGGAAAATCCGGTCCCAAACATTTCCGGTAAAACCACCACATCTCCCAAATCTGCATCTGCTAAAATTCGGTTGATGTGCTGAATATTTCGCTCTGGATTCTCCCAAAAGATATCCAATTGAACCAAACTAACCGTTAAATCTTGCATAAAATTTCGGCGGCTCTTTCCAAGGTTTCATCGCTCTTAGCAAAACAAACCCGAATGTTTTTCCCTTTGGTTTTCAAGTGATAAAACGGACTCAACGGAATGGTTGCTATGCCGTTTAATTTCACCAAGTCCTTAACAAATTCCTCATCCGGTAAATCAGAAATGCCTTCGTAATTGAGCAATTGGAAAAACGATCCCTCGGCCGGACGGAACCCAAAACGGCTTCCCTCGATGAGGGATAAAAAGAAATCGCGCTTCTTTTGGTAAAAATCCGATAATTCTAAATACGTATCCTCCCGATCGATGTACTCGGCATAGGCATGCTGAATGGGAGTAACCACTGAAAAAACCATGAATTGGTGAATTTTTCGAATTTCACGAATCAATTCAGCAGGGCCATAAACGTAACCAACCTTCCAACCCGTATTGTGCCAAACCTTTCCAAAGGAAGATACCACAATGGTGCGTTCGGCGAGCTTCGGACGTGAAATGGGGCTGATATGCTTTCGGCCATCGAACGTCATGTGTTCGTACACTTCATCCGAAATAATGATGATGTCGCTTCCGTCAACCAAGTTTTCCAACCGCTCCAAATCGTGTTCGGTCAATAAATTACCGGTTGGATTATGGGGCGAATTTAAAATGATGACTTTCGTTTGCTGCGTAATAGCTCGTTTAATCTTGGTCCAATCGTACGTAAACGTATCGGGTTCAAGCTCTGCATACACGGCCAATCCACCGTTTGCCTTGATGGCGGGAACGTAACTGTCGTACGCGGGCTCAAAAATCAAAGCTTCATCGTCTTCGCGAACAAAAGCGCTGATGGCGGTATATAGTCCTTGGGTAGCCCCAGAGGTAATGGTAATTTCGGTTTCGGGGTGGTATTCCACACCGGTGGTTTTCCAAATTTTTTGGGCGATTTTCTCCCGCAACAACGGCAATCCATAGCTAGAAGCGTATTGATTGAATCCTTGCTTCAATTTTTCATGCACCAAGGAAATGAGCGATGGGTCAACGGGAAAATCGGGGAAGCCTTGTGAAACATTCAGCGCATTGTGTTTCAACGCCAATTGGCTCATTTCCGAAAAAATGCTTTCACCAACTCTTGGCAACTTCGAATAAATGATACTTTGGTACGAAGGCATGGCTGAATTTGAGGGTAAGATAGGGAGGATTTTGCAATCCTACGCCTCGTTTTTTTGGAAATGGATGAGTTTAGCTGCGAGCACTTCGCTAATTTTTTGGTAAGATTCCACGGTCCAACCGGCTACATGGGGAGAAAAAACAACGTTTTGCCTCTTTTGAAGGTTTTCAAAAACGGGATGTCCGAACGGAGGCTCTTGTTCAAAAACATCCAGCGCAACGCCACGAATTTTTCCCGAATCCAACAGCGCTGGCAATGCCGTCCAATCCAATACTCCTCCTCGGCTGGCATTGACCAACCAAAACGGGTGATGAAACGCTTCCAAAAATTCTTGATTCACCCAGGACCGCGTTTCTGCCGTCAATGGAACATGAAGCGACAAAACCTCGGCATGCTGTGCAATCTCATCCAAGGTTGCGGAACGAATTCCATGCGGAAAGTCATCCGCTGGGCGGTATTTATCGTAGGCCAACACCGTGCAGCCCAATTGCGCCAACAGCTGCCCCGTCTCCGAACCATTGTGTCCGCAACCAATTAAACCAATGGTTTTTCCTTTCAACTCTTCTCCCCTACTGTTTTCTCTTTTCCATTTTTCATGGTGAGAAATGGCAAGGTGAGAGGGAATAATCTTGTTGAAAAGGGCTAGGATCACTGCTAAAACATGCTCGGCTACGGCCCTTCGATTTCCCTCAGGCGCATTGAACAATGCAATACCTCGAATTCGGCATTCGTCCTCGGCAATGTTATCCATTCCTGCACCGGCTCGAGCAATTGCTTTCAGCCTTGGAGCTTGATCCAGAATTTCTTTGGTGATTTTTATTTTACTGCGAACCACCAATACTTCGGTATCGGCTAAAACAGAAACGACCGCATCGGAACTGATTTCCGAGCGGTCGTTGAGTTCAAATCCTCCGTTTTTCTCTAAGGCCTCCACAAACGAGGGGTGCAAAGAGTCGATTAGGGTGATTTTCATTTACCGGTATATCCTTCTTCCATGGTCCAATTGTTCAGGTAGCCGGTGTTGAAGTTTCCGGCTCGGAAGTTTGGATCATCCATCATTTTGAGGTGGAATGGAATGGTGGTTTTCACGCCTTCAATGACGAATTCGCTCAAAGCACGCTTCATGGTTTCAATGGCTTCATCGCGGGTTTGAGCAACAGAAATCAACTTGGCAATCATGGAATCGTAGTAAGGCGGAATCACGTAGCCATCGTAAATGTGTGTATCAACCCGAACACCGTGCCCGCCCGGAACGTGAAGGGTGGTAATCTTACCCGGACTTGGGCGGAAATCGTTGTAAGGATCCTCCGCGTTAATCCGGCATTCGATGGCGTGCATGTTGGGTTCATAGTTTTTGCCGGAAATAGGAATTCCTGCCGCAACTTTAATTTGTTCTTTGATCAAATCGTAATCAATGACCTCTTCCGTAACCGGGTGTTCCACCTGAATACGGGTATTCATTTCCATGAAGTAGAAATTGCGGTGTTTATCCACCAAAAATTCGATGGTTCCTGCTCCTTCGTAGTTCACAGCTTTTGCCCCTTTAACCGCAGCATCGCCCATGCGTTGACGCAATTCTGAGGTCATGAACGGAGAAGGCGATTCTTCGATGAGTTTTTGGTGACGACGTTGGATGGAACAATCGCGTTCAGAAAGGTGACATGCATTTCCAAATTGATCGCCAACAATTTGAATTTCAATGTGGCGAGGCTCTTCGATGTATTTCTCCATGTAAATGCCATCGTTGCCGAAAGCAGCCATGGATTCTTGACGAGCACTATCCCAATGGCGTTCGAACTCTTCATCTTTCCAAATGATTCGCATTCCGCGTCCACCACCACCAGCGGTTGCCTTGATGATCACGGGATATCCGATTTCTTTAGCGAGCTTGATTCCTTCTTTGGCGTCTTTCAACAACCCTTTGGAACCGGGAACAACTGGAACTCCAGCTTCGATCATGGTTGCTTTGGCTGTTGCTTTATCGCCCATGCGAATGATGGAATCGGGTTGGGGACCGATGAATTTAATGCCATATTTTTGGCACATTTGCGCGAATTTCGCATTTTCCGAAAGAAAACCATAGCCAGGATGAATGGCATCGGCATTGGTAATTTCGGCTGCTGCCAACAAACGCTCCATCGACAAATAAGATTCGGAGCTTTTGGGAGGGCCAATGCAAACCGCTTCGTCGGCAAACTTCACGTGCAAGGAATCCTTGTCGGCCGTGGAATAAACGGAAATGGTTTTGATCCCCATTTCGCGGCAGGTGCGTATAATACGCAAGGCAATCTCGCCTCGGTTAGCAATCAGAATCTTTTTAAACATAATCGGATGGATTAAGCGGGATCTACCAAAAATAGCGGTTGGCCGTATTCTACCGGAGAAGCATTGTCAACCAATACTTTTACGATACGCCCTTTCACTTCCGATTCGATTTCGTTGAACAATTTCATGGCCTCAACGATACAAACTACTTTTCCTGGCTCAACAAGGTCACCAACGTTTACAAATGGATCTTTATCGGGTCCGGGAGTGCGGTAAAAGGTACCGATCATCGGAGAGGTAATGGTAAGATAGTTGGTTTCATTTGAAGCAGCTGGAGCGGCAGCGGCAGCTGGGGCCGGAGCAGCGGCGGCAACGGGAGCCGGAGCGGCAACCTGTACCGGCATCGGCGCGGCAACAACTTGGGCTACGGGAGCCGGAGCGTTGGCTTTGATGCTCAATTTGAATCCGTCTCTTTCCAATTCTACTTCAT
>CANHCV010000041.1 GCA_947459245.1 Bacteroidota bacterium | reverse complement strand
CGAACGAAAAGTGGCCGAAGGAAAACATAAAATGAGTGTTTTAAACGCCATTCGAAACAAAATTGTACTTCGGATTTTTGCATGCGTTACCCAAGAACGAATGTTTGAAAAAAAAATCAACTTTTGCTTGGAAAAACCATAGAAATCGAAGGGAAAGGGCGAGGGGTTATTTTTATACGGTGCCATTGAGAGCCTCCCGCACCAGCATAATGCGGGGATATGATCCTACTCAACCACCCATCATTTCCAGATTCCGGATTACCTACCGTTTCCTTTTACCAACTTCAGGTGGTACCAAACTCCGTTTTGAACCACACTCAGATGGTAAAGTCCGTTCGGCTGCATGCGTAAATCAACATTCAATGGGCTTGTTCCAGCCGCATCTTTTTGTTGCCATACCACTTGTCCCAAAGCGTTTTCCACCCGAATATCACTCATTCCTGCATTTTTCAAATTCAATTGAAACAACCCTGTTGATGGATTCGGAAACACTTGAATCAGCTCTTCCAGCGTTCGGGCACCTTGGGCGACCTCAACCGTAATTTGAACCGTATCGGTACACCCTTCAGCATTGAAGCCAATCACTTGATAATTGGTAGTTACTGATGGTGATGCCGTTACAAATCCTGCGCTCGGATTTGAAATACCGGTCGAAGGAATCCATTGGTACCTTACCCCTCCAATCACGTTGATTTGAACACTTCCACCAGATGCAATTCGGAAAAGGGTTTGATTGGCTCTTAAAGTAGGTTTGGATGCCACAAAAGCGCCAACTTTTACTTTGGGCGACAAGCACGAAGCGAAGGAAACTTCCCAGTTGAAAGCGTAAGGCCAAAAATGAATTCCTTGTACGCTTCCTCCAATTTGAATCACTTCAGAAATACCCATGGGGTAACTGCCTTTGTTGGCCGCCATGCCCAATCGGGCATTGCCATTAACCCCAACCAACTCCAATCGGTAGCCGGAATCCGCTGGTAAAAACCATGTTGGGGTAAACTTGCTCCATCCCGGCCCAACATTCTGGTTATGACTCCAAATTCTTCCGCTGCGAGAAATTACTCGGAAGGTAGCAGAGCTGCCACCAACATCGGATTTCACCCAAAACGAGCGCAAGGTAATCCCCTGATTTGCTTTAACATCAAACAAAATACCGTGCGTTTGAATTCCAAAACTATCCACCTCAAACGAGGTATCTAAGCCGGTGGTTAACGATGAGTATTTAGCCGATTGGGCCAAGTATCCATTGGAATATTGCAAAGGTGACGAAAGGAAGGTATCCCCTACAAAAACAACCCGATTTGAATCGGATTCTTGGTACCAAAACAAGCTATCGCCCGAATGAGTAGCGGGGAAAACAACAGGTTCTCCCAAACAAAACGTGTCGCTTCGTACCACCGGTGTTGTTGGTGAAATTGAAAAAGAACGTTCTTCTTTCCAAAAATTATTGGTGGCATTTGCATCACCAACAACTTGAACTTGCACCTCCACCAAATAAGAACCGATTGCAGGAATAACCATGGGCGTGCTCGCTACCGTTCTAAGGGTATCACCCGGCAAAATTTGCTGAGCAAATGGAATCGACATGGGAGGAAATGTTCCAACCCTCACCTGAACCGTTCCCGATAAAATGGTATCTGTGCCCGTATTTTTCAGGGAAATAGCAGGTAGATAAGAAAGGCCGCATGTGGAATTCGATGATTCTTTAGCAGGCAAAACAGCGGCATCGCGAAGATGCAAACGCTCAAAAACACGCACTTCGTCCAAGGCCAAAACTCCGTCGGAACCTCCATTCACGCCCACCAAACGAAACTTCATGGTGGCCCAAGCTGGATTCAATGGAATTTGAGCTAATTGCCACTTTCTTGGGCCATTGCCGGTGATCTCCCACACTTTTCTCCATCCTCCCCGATCGTTCACTTCCACCGAAAGCGATTGGCAACGGGTGCCATAATTCATGTACCAAAACTCCAAGGTCGGATTGATTTTTCCAAAAACCGAAAAACAATCGCTCTCCAGTCGAGCAGTATCGGCTTTCGTCGGATTCAAGGCATCAAAATACACCAAGTATTGGTCGGTGGTTGAACCTGATTTTCCGAACAAAGGACCCGAATTCAAGGTTGTTCTTCCCGCTTGAATGGTCCAATCTTTTTGATCTTCTTTGGATTGGTAGTAATGCTGATTATTCGCATCGAAATCGAATCCGAAAGGCACTTGAGGCCCATTTGAAATGCTGATGAAATTACGTTTCTGCAAGGAATCCGTTCCCAAATTGTTGGTAGCGATCAATTGAACGGAATAGGTTCCGGGCACGTTAAAAATCACTTGCGGATTCACCGAACGAGCGGTTGTTCCATTCACAAACGAAACGGTGTTCGGTGTAATGACCCATCGGTTGTTCTTCGGATAATTGGTAGAGGTATTGATTAAAGAAATCGGAAAACCTGTACATCCAACCGAATCACCGGTTGAGGTAGAAAACTGAGCAACCGGGAAACCCGCAATGGAAAACAAAGGCGTTTGCCATACTCCTCGGCCATAGGTTCCGGAACGAAGCAAACTTTGATTGCGATTGGTTCGGGAATGATAAATTTCCAATTCTGAAACCGTTACCGCATCCGGCAATCCTGCCGAAAAACGAATCCACTGAACCGTGTTGGTATCTCGGTAATAAACACCTCCATCTGTTCCCAAATACAAGGCATCTCCTTCACTGCTATCTACCACCAAGGTATTCATCTTCACATTGGGTAAATTCCCCGAAATATCAACCCAGGTTACCCCCTTGTCGTCGCTTCGGTACACCCGATTTCCTTGAATGATGTTCACCCGATTTTGAAGTCGAAAATCGGAAGCGATATCCACCACGCGACCTCTTCCCGGCAATTGATTGGAAAGCGGCACCCAGTTGGGGTTCGTTGCATTCACGTTATCGGAGCGGGTTAAATGTTGGCGGCCGGTAGCGAAATACAAAACATCGTGGTTCACGGCCGATTGTTCGATGACGCGAATATTATCCTCTGGCCCAATGCCGGCCGATGGAGTAATGGTTCTCCAATTCACCTGAAAGGCTGAATTAGCTTTCAAATTCGAAGTTTTCCAAAGGTTCTTGTACCCCAAAAACATCACGTTCGTGTTACTTCGGTGAATTTCGTAAGGGGTAACCCAATCACCTTGTTCTCCAGAAATGGAATTGGTAATGCCCTGGCTGTTTGCGCCACCGTCTGTGCTACGGTATAAATCGCCGTAATACACTTCACCATAAACATAATTGGGATTATTTGCGTCGATGGCACACTCCATTCCGTCGCCACCAATCATGTGGTTCCACGTATTTCCACTCAAAGCATAGGTTCCATTATCTTGGTTACCAATCACAACATTGGTGGTGGTTGCACTTTGACCAATTTTATACATTTGCGTGATCGCCAATCCATCGGTTACCGAATTCCAAGAGTTTCCACGATCCGTGGTGTAATAAACCCCACCGTCGCATCCGTCCCACAACGAATAATCGGCAATATTGAATTCGAGAATATGGTGATCGGCATGCACTGCGGGAGCTCCAGCACCAACCCAATGGGCAACAATATTCCAATTAGCACCTCCGTTGGAAGATTTCCAAACATTGATTCCACCTACATAAATGATATTGGCAAATTCGGGATCCGCAGCAATATCCAAGTCGTACCAACTTTGACCACCGGTACCACTTCCATTCGAACTCCAATCCAAAATATTGGGAGCAGTACTCATTCGGGTGAAAGTAGCTCCACCATCGGTTGAGCGGTACAATGCATCGAAGCTTGATACATTAGCAGCTACCACGTACAAGTAGTTGTTGTTGGCCGGGGTTACCGCAATTCGAATGTGCTGATGCACCCCAATTCCATTCGTTAAGGCCGACCACGTCCTTCCAAAATCAAAACTCTTATAAACAACCCCTGCTCCAGCTAAATAAACTACGTTGGAATCGTTCGGTTTAATGACCATGTCTTTGCAAAAAACAGAAGCGGGACCAACCGATGTCCACGAGGTTCCCCCATTGGTAGATCGATAGGCTCCCCTTTCGGTAGCAGCCAATAGGAGATTGGTATCTTGAAAATGAACCATTAATTTCGAAACCTTGATATCTCCCATTCCGTTGGAAATTTGAGACCACGTTTGTCCGCCATCCATGGTTTTCCAAACGCCCATTCCACGTGCGTCATCGGCATCTCGATCACCAGTACCGATGTAAATTTTGTTGGGATTTCTCCGATCAACCGTAATGGCAGATACCCCCAAAGTTGGTAACCGATCGGTTAAGGGAATCCACGATTGACCGCGGTTGATGGATTTCCACAAACCTCCAGCAGGTGCGCCCGCGTAAACAACTTGGGTGCTATTGGGAGCAAATTCCAAGGCATTGACCCTGCCCAAACCTGTTGGTTGTCCGTTAGGAATCGGTTTAGCCATGGGCCCCAATTGTTGCCAATTTCCAGTTACCCCTTCGGTTTGGGGGCCGTTTTGAAAATCCAATCCATTCTTGGCCGAAACGGTTGGAGAGATGCGAATTCCATTTTCATCCAAACGATCGCGCCAATAGTTTTCCCAGCGTTTAAACACCTTCCAACCATCTCCTTTTTGCCTTTCCCGATTTTCGAAATACTTTTCAAAAGCAGAAACCGTGGCATGAAAATTAGCCGTGGGATCCTGCATCATTTGAGTCCAATACGGAAAATTGGCTGTATCCCTTTCGCTTAAACCAGCGTTTTGAGCGAATGCAGAGGATAGAAATAAAGAAAATAAAATTGCGCTAAGAACTTTCATGTTAATCTTCTTGAATGATCAATATTTTAGAGACGGCGGTTTGATGCTGATGTTGCACTTCCAACAAATAAGATCCGTTGGCCAATTTAGGCAATCGAACATTTAACGTTTGATAGGGTTCCCATTGAATTCGGCGTTGCTCCACCACCCGACCCCGCAGATCGGTTATCTTCAATAACCCCGAACCGGCCACGATTGTTTTGGGCAACAACGACAAATATTCTTGAACCGGATTGGGATATACTTGAAGGCTAAATTGTCCGAAATCTAAATCTTGGCTTCCCAAACCGTTTACAAAAATCTGAGAAAACTGGGCCGTCGGGCAAGGCAAGGTATCCCATCCGCTTACGGTATATTGGATGGATTGCAACGGTTTCGCTAAAACTTGGGCACCTGTATCTACATTCAAATACGTATTGGGTGACCAGCGGTAAAAACGAGCACCACTTGCTTGCAGCTGAACCGAATCGCCACGCGTCACTTGAACCACCTGGGGAGTAACTTGAATGACTGGTCGAGGAATCATTTTTACCGTTACTCTCATCCGTTGCGATGAACAAGCATTGTATTTCACCCTCCATCGGTAGAAATAGTAATAAAACTGATTTCCTCCGGTAGAGCCTGTGATGGACATCCCATTGGGAACATCGTAATTGTAGGAAGCACCGGCGTAATTTCGGTAAACATTGCCTCCTGAAATTCGGCGCATTGCTAAGGTGTAACCGCTGTTTCTGGGAATGTTCCAATTCAATTGCAGCGTTCGTTTACCCCCAGAATTCACAAAGAATTGGGTAGAATCTAACGTAATTCCACCACGAATTAACTTCACCCAAAACGTACTCGCCGAATCGGTGTAAATATCCACCGTTTCCAGCGTAAGTCCAGGACGTGCGTTCACGGTAAAGTTTACCCCGCTATCGTTCAATGCAGGAATAAATCCTCCCAAAGAAATGGAAGTGTCCTCAGGTCCAACCCAAGCGCGTCCAGAATTGAAACCTTGAACAAACAAAACACTATCCTTACTCAAATTGAAGATGGAAAAAGTAGCTCCCGATCCAACGGGCGTTCCCGAACTCAAACTGGAATACCAATAAATGGAGTCGGCTGTGGTGATTGCCGTAAGCGTTGTAGAATCGTTTTTACAAACGAAAAGCGGACCGGAAACGGCGGGATCGGTGGGGGTTTGCCCCTGTTCCAAATCCATCTTCACGGTATCATTCAAGGCGTTTTGATCGGCATTTAACTCCGAATAGGCCGTCAATCGATGCGAGCCAACCGGCACTTGCAGTGCAACCGCAAAAACAAAATAAGCACTATCGCCCGCCATCAAACTGTCGGAATAGGTTCCTGCCTGCGGATTATTGGTTCCCCATTGAAAGCGAACCGGAATGTTTCCAACTTTTTCAGTTCCTTCATTCACCAAAAGCACTTCCACCGAGTCGCCTGTTGGATTGGGTCCGCAAAGGAATTTCCCGGGACGACGGATTTCAGCCAAACGAACATCCACCGATGACGGGCGATCGAACACCAAAATATCGTCCACAGCCATATCGCCACTCCAGAAAAAGGAGGTGGTTCCAATGAATCTAAACTTGCACTTTCCGGAAAAACCTTGCAAAGAAACTTTTGCATTTTTCCAAGCTTGACCGGTATTTCTTGAAATTTTCCAAACGGTTTCCCACCCTTTTCCTTGCTGATTCACTTGAAGAACCATATCTCCAACATCAGTACCAAAGTTGGAATACCAAAAACTTAAAGTTGGACGTGCCATTCCCGATACATCGAAGCAGAAAGAGCGGAAAGAGGTTGATTTTTTAGGATAGTTGGGGGCCGAAGCTTCAACGTAGTAGTAATACCCAGCTCCGGTCGTGTGATCCCCCAATGGACCGGTTCCAACGGAAGGCGTTTGCAAACGATTTCGAGTCCAATCGAATTGATCTCGTTTTTCATTTTGGTATCCTCCATTATTCGAATCGAAGTCGATGGAGAATGGAATATTCATTTGTCCGCCACCTACGTTGATCAACCCAGTTTGGTTGAAGGTGTCGGTTCCGGCTGCGTTGATGGCCACTAAGGTTACCGAATAACGACCCGGCTGTAGAAACACCACCATGGGATGTTGGGATTGGGCCGAAGTTCCTTGTGCAAACTGAATGGTATTGGGAGAGAACGACCAATACCAACCCGTGGGGCCGTTGTTGGAAAGATCCGTAAACTGAAATGCGTAGCCATCGCAGCCCAAGGTGTCGTCCACCTCGAAACGAGCAACGGGCATCAGCCCGGTGCGAGTAAACAGGGGCGACTCCCACAATCCGCGACCGTAGGTTGCGGCCCTCAAACGGCTTTTCACCCGGTCGCGGTTATAGTAAATCTCCAATTCGGTTACTTCCGAATTCAAGGCCAATCCATCAGAAAAAATAACCCAATCGTTCAAAACGGTATCTCGATAGAAAACACCTGCATCCGTTCCTAAATACAAACACTCGAAACAAGTGGAATCTTGAATGATGGAATTCATGGGAATATTGGGCAAGGTTCCCGAATAATCAACCCATGAAGTTCCTTGATTGGTACTCTTCCAAACCTTGTTATCGCGCAAGGCGTAAACAACCTGAGCATTTCGAGTATCGCATAAAATATCGGTAATGCGGTTGATTCCTGTTGGTGAGGTAATTTGTGTAAAAACAACGCTGCTTGCAGCGGTTGAAACGTTATTGCTTTTGAACAACTGATTGGAATTGCTGAAGAACAAAAGGTTTTGATCGGCAGCACTGTGTTCCACCACCCGAATATTCTGGGTTGTGGTTAAATTGGAGATTTTGGAAAAGCGGATGGTGGTTGGATCACCATTTTTTACGTTATCACTTCTCCATAAATTTTTGTAACCGATGAACATTTTATTCGGATCCAACGAATGCAGGCCATAAGGAGTTACCCAATCTCCGCTTTCATTGATTCCGTTTCTTCCGTTGTTGGCAATCGGCTGGAAGGAATAACCGTAATCGGTACTGCGCGAAATGGAACCGTAATAAATGGAACCGTACATGAAGTTCTGATCGCGATAATCGATGGCACACTCCATTCCGTCTCCGCCCATCGCCACAGCCCAAGTGGTATCGTTCAAAAGGGCGGAGCCATTGTCTTGGTAACCGTTCATGATCAACCGTTCCTCGGCATTGGTACTTCCAATTTTGTAAATTTGCGAGATGGCCATTCCGTCTGACAAGACCACCCAATTTTCCGATTCTGCTTTTTTATAGAAAACGCCTCCATCGTTCCCAACGAACAACAATTTGTTATGCGGATTGTACTCAAAAACGTGTTGATCAGCGTGCAAGTAGCTGGAATTGCAATTGTTCGGCCCACCTACCCAGTGACCAGAAATGGTAAACGTTTGTCCGCCATCAATGGAGAAAAACGTATTAACACCTCCAACGTGAACGATGTTTGCATTTTGAGGATTGCAGGCCAACGCTAAATCGTACCACCCTTGTCCGGATGTTCCTGTTGGGATACAACCCCAATCCAACAAATTCGGACTGGTTGCGCGGGTTGAAAACGTTGCACCGGAATCAACCGAACGGTACAACCCTAAAAAGGCACTGTTCGAGTTGGAAACCAAGAAATAAACCCAGTCGGGTTGATCGGGAGAAACCGCTAAAGCTCCGCGTTGGATGCTGGTGCTTGGCAACCCCGTTCTCACCAATGCCCAGGTATTTCCCGTATCAACGGAACGATAAAAACTTCCGTTAACGGTGGTGTACCATACAGCCAAATTATTCGGCTTCATCACCAAATCTTTGGCAGGCTGGGTAAATACCGAAGAACGAACCCACGTTGATCCGCTGTCGCGGGACAAATAAATTCCGTTGCTGGTTGCAGCGATAACTTTTCCGGGAGATTGAGGAACAAAGTACAATTTGTTTACGGTTTGCACTGCCATTCCGGCATTCGATGCCGAAAACGTAGCACCACCGTCGGTTGACTTAAAAACACCCATCCCTTGAGAATCGCCCGCATCTCGGTCGCCCGTTCCCAATAAGATGAGCGATGGATTTTGTGGTTGTACGGCAATGGCAGAAACACCCAAAGTGGGCAAAAGATCGGTGGTGGTTGACCACGATTTCCCTCCATCGAACGTGCGCCAAAATCCACCTTTGGGAGCTCCGGCATACATGATGAGCGAGTCGGTAGGGTGAAACCCAAGGGCATTAACCCGGCCGATACCGCGAACGTTTCCATTTCTGAATCGGATCACATTGATCGGACCGAGGTTGGTCCACTTTCCTCGGCTGTATTCCAACGCCGCCCTTTCGGAATACGGCAACATGGCTTCGTACGTTTGGGCGGCATAGCGACGGGTACCATCGGCATTCAATCGGCTTCCCCAATAGTATTCCCAACGTTTGAAGGCGTTGTACCCATCCCCCTTTTGACGTGTTCGATTAGCCCAATACTTCTCAAAGGCAGAAACCGTTGAAAAATAATTGGATTGAGGATCATCCATCATGGAAATCCAATAAGGAAATTGGGCTGTATCAACAGCACTATTTTGGGCAGATGCTTGAAGGGAAAACCACAACAATACACCCATGATCAAACAAAATCTCATGTTTTCAGGTTGGTGTTGCAAGATAGGAAACAATTCGGGGAAAACGACCATTTATCCCTACCTTTGCACCGCATTCATGAAACCAAAATCCATCAATAACTTATTCACTTTGATGCTGCTTGCTCTCATTTGGGGCAGTTCATTCATCTTGTACAAAAAAGCCCTGATGGTCTTCACCCCTATTGAAGTGGTTTCCATGCGCTTATCCCTTTCTGCATTGGCATTATTGCCCTTTTGGATTCAAGGTTCCAAGCATATTCCCAGGAAAGACTGGAAATATGTTATACAATCGGGATACATTGGAAATGGGATTCCCGTTTATTTATTCGCAGTGGCCGTTAGTTTGGCCGCATCGGGTGTAGTGGGAACGTTAAACTCCCTCACTCCCCTATTTTCATTAACCTTAGGGATGATTTTTTACGGATATCCATTCCGTTGGATGAAGGTTTCTGGCGTTTTGCTCGCTTTAATTGGCGCTACATTTTTGGTTTTGAACAAAGGCCAAGGTAATCTAGCTGATCATTACCTAGCTGGTATTTTGGCGGTTGTGGCTACCGTTTTTTACGGCTGGAATTCTTTGTTAACCAAGAAGAATTTAAGTCAATACCATGCAAAAACCGTATCGGCAGGAGCCTTGCTCAGTGTTGGAATTCCGGCTTTTGTGGTGCTTTTATTCACCGATGCTTTTCAAAAATTGGGGAGCAATCCGGATGCATGGCAGGCATTGGGATTTACGGCTATTTTAAGTTTGGGAGGAACTGCCATGGCGCTCATTCTTTACAACCGACTGATTGCCAAGGCCGGCGCCATCTACGCAGCTTCTGTAGCTTACCTCATGCCGTTGGTGGCCATCCTCTGGGGTTGGGCCGATGGCGAAACCATTCTACCGATTCATTTGTTGGGATTTTTATCCATCCTTTTGGGGATTGGATTGTTGAATTACGAAAAAGAAAAATAAACCATGGAACCGATACACCTCGATCGTATTGAAGATGCTATTGCCGACATTCGTGCGGGAAAAATGATCATTGTTGTTGACGATGAAGACCGCGAAAACGAAGGTGATTTCCTCGCAGCGGCCGAAATGGCCACTCCCGAAATGATCAATTTCATGGCGACTCACGGCCGTGGCCTCATCTGTACTCCCATCATGGAAGATTTGTGCGATCGCTTGGGATTGGGACTCATGGTATCCGACAACACCGCTACCCATGCCACTCCATTTACCGTTTCCATCGATTATTTGGGTGGAAATTGTACCACGGGAATTAGCGCTTCCGATCGCTCGGAAACCATTCAGCGCATGCTTCACCCGGAAGCGAAACCGAGCGACTTCGGTCGCCCCGGACACATCTTCCCACTCAAAGCACGAAAAGAAGGAGTTCTTCGCAGGGCCGGCCACACCGAGGCGGCCATTGATTTTGCACGTTTGGCCGGGTTAGCGCCCGCAGGAGTTATTTGCGAAATCATGAGCGAAGACGGAAGCATGGCTAGACTCCCAGAATTGCGGGAAATTGCCAATAAATATTCGATGAAGTTGGTATCCATCCAAGATCTCATTACCTACCGCCTTCAACACGAATCGCTCATCAAGCGTGAAATTGCGGTGGAAATGCCAACGGCTCATGGAAATTTTGAACTCATTGCCTTTAAACACGTTCACACCGACCAAGAAGAACACTTGGCCTTGGTGAAAGGGAAATGGGACAAAGAAGAACCCGTGTTGGTTCGCGTTCACTCCTCTTGCTTAACCGGCGATATTTTCGGCTCTTGCCGCTGCGATTGCGGTGAACAATTGCACGCAGCCATGCGCATGGTGGAAGAAGCTGGTAAAGGCGTTATTCTTTACATGAACCAAGAAGGTCGTGGAATTGGCCTTTTGAATAAATTGAAGGCGTATAAACTGCAAGAGCAAGGCATGGATACCGTAGAAGCCAACTTGGCCTTAGGGTTTAAAATGGACGAACGGGATTACGGAATTGGAGCTCAAATCCTTCGGAATTTGGGCATCTCTAAAATGAAATTGATGAGCAACAATCCCGCAAAACGAGCCGGATTAATTGGTTACGGACTGGAAATTGTGGATCGTGTACCCATTCAAATTCCGTCGAACGAGCACAATGAAAAATACTTGGCAACGAAGAAGGAAAAAATGGGACATCACCTCAAATGAGGACAATGTCTTGAACGATTCCTTCGCCCATCTTTTCTTCCAACAATTTCAACAAATCGGCTTTTCGGAAATGCACTTCGTGCTTGAGCAAGGGAGTTGAAAACTCTACGAACAATTTATTTCCTTTCAGAAAGAGTTTTGAAGTGTGCTTCGAAGCCACCTTTCCAACGCATTCGGCCCACACTTCATGAATTTTCACTTCATTCAGTTTGCCTTTGATTTGGTAAGCATCGATCAACTCCTGAACGACCTCGCCAATGGACTCGCCCTTGTGAAACTTTCGGTAAGCCATTACACGTGCCTTTCGGCATGGTAGGAAGAACGCACCAATGCACCACTTTCTACAAATTTGAATCCTTTATTCAACCCGACTTCCTTGTATTCAGCGAACAAATCTGGATGAATAAATTCCTCCACTGCCAAGTGCATTTTGGTGGGTTGCAAATACTGCCCAAGTGTTAATACGTCGCATCCGTTTTCAATCAGATGATCCATCAACTCAAAAATTTCCTCTTTGGTCTCACCCAATCCAACCATAACGCCGGTTTTGGTTCGAACACCAGAACCTTTGATTCGAGCAATTTGTTCCAAAGAACGCTCATAAACCGCCTGAGGACGAACTTTTCGGTACAGTCGCTTAACGGTTTCCATGTTGTGGGAAATCACATCGGGTTTGGCGTCTAAAATGAGTTGCAAAGCTTCCCAATTCCCTTTCACATCGGGAATAAGGGTTTCCAATTTGGTTTGAGGAGAAACCTTCCGTACCTCATTCACGGTTGCAGCCCAAACGGCCATACCACGGTCTTTCAATTCATCCCGATTCACGGAAGTAATCACGCAATGTTTTACGCCCATGAGTTGCACGGCTTCGGCCACCCGGTACGGTTCATCCAAATCCAACTCGGCAGGCCGACCAGTTGCAACGGCACAAAACGAACATCCACGGGTACATACGTTACCAAGAATCATGAACGTTGCCGTTCCTGCTCCCCAACATTCGGCCAGGTTCGGACAATTTCCGCTTTGGCAAATGGTATGCAGCTTATGATCGGATACGATTTTCTTCACTTTCTGATAATCACCAGAAGCGGGAATTTTCACTTTTAACCACTCGGGTTTACGAATTCTTGGAATGGAAACGGGCGAATTGGACATGGTGCGAAAGTAATGAATTTGATCAAACAGAATTGAATTGTTGAAAATTATCCGAGAGCGGCAACGCCAGGAAGAACTTTTCCTTCCATGTACTCGAGCAAAGCGCCACCACCGGTGGAAACATACGAAACGGCGTTAGAGAATCCGAATTTATTCACCGCCGCCGCCGAGTCTCCCCCGCCAATCAGGCTGAAAGCCCCGTTGTGGGTGGCCGCAGCAACGGCTTCGGCGATGGTTCGGGTTCCCGCTGCAAAGGAATCCATTTCAAAAACACCCATCGGTCCGTTCCAAAGAATGGTTTTCGAGTTTTTGATCACTTCAGCAAAATCTACGCGGGCCTTTTCACCGATATCCAATCCCATCCAACCGGCTGGAATTCCCATGCTTTCGCAATTGGTGGTTGTTGCATCGTTCGAAAATGCATCAGCAATGGTTGAATCCATTGGCAAATGCACGGTAACATTTTTCTCTTTGGCTTTTTTCAAAATTTCCACGCACGTTTCCAAGCGATCTTCCTCCAACAGAGAATTCCCAATTTCTCCACCTTGGGCTTTCCAAAACGTGTAAGCCATCCCACCACCAATGATGAGGTGATCTATTCGATCCAACAGATTTTCAATGATGAGGATTTTGTCGGAAACTTTAGCGCCGCCCATGATGGCCGTGAATGGCCCTTGGGCTTCTTTCATCACTTTATCGGCATTGGCAACCTCGGCATGAAGCAGCAAACCTGCCGCTTTATTCTCGGGGAAAAATTCGGCGCAAATGGTGGTTGAGGCATGCGCACGGTGGGCTGTACCAAAAGCATCGTTCACATAGAAATTACCGAGAGCGGCCAATTTAGCGGCAAAATCCCGATTTCCCTTTTCCTCTTCGGAGTAGAAACGAACGTTTTCCAACAGCAACACTTCCCCCGCTTGCAGATGTGCCGCCTTAGAAACGGCTTCTTCACCAATGCAATCGTTCGCGAATTGAACTTCACAACCAAGATTATCTGACACTTTGGAAACGATGTGCTGAAGGGAAAATTTATCCTCTGGTCCATTCTTTGGTCTTCCGAGGTGCGACATTAGAATAACCGATCCGCCGTCGTTCAAAATCTTTTGAATGCTTGGAACCGCTGCCCGAATGCGGGTATCGTCGGTAACTTGCAGCGTTTCTTTATGAAGGGGCACGTTGAAATCGACGCGCATGATGACTTTTTTATGGGCAAAATGGAAATCATTGATGGTTTTCATGACGATTAATTTGGGTGCAAATTTATGGAGGTTAAGGGGTTACCCCAAGAAATCCATGCACAAAAAATCAAAAGGTTTTTTTTCAAAAAAAGTGTTTGTATAATTCAATTCCCCTTCTATCTTTGCAACCGCAAAGGAAAAATGGTCCGTTCGTCTAGGGGTTAGGACATCTCCCTTTCACGGAGGAAACAGGGGTTCGATTCCCCTACGGACTACCATTAGAACCTTGAAAATTTTCGAGGAAACTTTGCAAAACACCCTTCCGGCGAAGGGTGTTTTTTTTGAATTATCCGCAAAATTCCTATTTTCACCATCTTTACACTCAAGAACTCTGGATATGAGAAAAGATTACGATACGGAAGCATTGAAGCTTGTAAAAGTGGTGGACACCGCTATTGAATCTTTTCAAAAATTCCCACCTAGCGATTTAACGAACGAAAATGTAAATCAGGTTATTTCGGTTTACTCGGAATGGCGACATTCCATTTTGAATCCTGAACCAGCATTTAAAAAAATTGCTTCTTTGAACCATTATGTTCAACAGGTTTTCACCTATTTCAATGAAGGAAACGGCGAAACGGTTGAATATTTTTGGAAACAATTGAAGGCCGAGTGTCCCGACATGCGTCGGGATGTATCGAGACCAAGAATCACTCGAGGAACGGAAAATAAGGGGACCTCGAGTGTTCCCGACGAAGGTCGGGAAAATATCGAGAGGCCCCTTACCTGTTAGTCCTGGGTGCAGCGAGCCGAAAAACCGTAGAACTTATTGCCGTTGTACCGGTCGATATTTGAATCGTTATAGCCCAAATAGCGATTGATCGCAGAGGCCGGGGAAGACTCGGAAGACGACCAGAAGAAGGCGTTATAAGGCATATTGCCGAAGGAACCATAAATATCCAGTAAACCGCATGGCAACGCATTAAATCCACTGGAATTATTGCCATTTCCATTATTATACCAACCATTGGTAGATTTTAATGCCGTACCTGCAACACTCGCTCCCCCTAATGCATTCTCCAAGGCCGTCCATTCCGCTTCGCTGGGCAAGTGCCAACCCGTAGGACAAATGCCTCGTATGTTGCCTGTAAAAGTGGGGTTGGGAGAAGTTAAATTGCTCGCTCCGTTTTGGTATTGAACCGCTTCCGCCCACTGGTACAAGCCGCCAAAGCCCGTGCAATAGGTTAAATTGTCATAGAAACAATACTTTTCTATGACTTGGTTGTTGGTTTGGTCGCCGTTGGCGGTGGGAATCATGGTCCCCACATTCATGTTTTTTGCCATCCAGCATTGGGTACCAATGCCCACAATGGGGTAAACCTGCCCGTCTCGGGAATCGGTTATGCTGCTCACCCCGTTGCAAGCGGTGGAAAGTCGGAACTCCAAACGAACGGTATCGCTGCTTTGCACTCCACAGCCGTTGGAAATGGTCCATTTCAACGTTGAAACAGTATTGTTGAATCCGCGGTAAGTAGCCGTTGGACTGTTGATGTTCGTAAACGTACCCGCAACCCCGCCAATCACACTCCAGGTACCAACGCTTCCCGCATTGGCGGCATTGGCCTTCAACAAATAGGTGGTATCTATGGTAATGATGTTCGCTTGCAATGCATCGGCATTCGCAGTATTCACCGTCCCGGGAACCGTTAGAACTACGTCGTCAAAACTCAACCCGCAGGCGGTGGTAATGGTCCAACGCAAGGTGTAGGTTTGGCCCGAACTTCCGTAAAAGGCCGAGTTATGCGTAGAAATATCAGAAAAATAGAAACTGCTTCCGCTTAAAACCGTCCATTGCCCCGTGCCCACGTAGGCCGAATTGGCGTACAACAAACTGCCGGGGCAAAATGCACCGCTGTCGGGACCCGCGTTCGCGGTGGTGGGAAGGGGCGTGCAAGGCGTTCCGCCAGTAGCGCCAAAAACCACCGTCATCTCATCCGAACTGCTGCTCCCGCACGCATTCGTCACCGTCCACCGCAAGGTGTACGACTGTCCGGGCGTGCCCGTAAACGTAGCGTTGGGCGAGCTCGCTCCGCTCAAACTCCCTCCTACTCCGGCTACCACCGTCCAAATCCCGCTCCCTTGAGTGGGAGCCGTGGCGTTCAAAACCGCCGTTGGGGTGGTTACGCTCAACTGATCCAAGCCGGCATTGGCCGTGGTGGGCGGGGCCACAAAGCTCACCGTTACTTCGTCGGCCGTGCTTCCGCAGCCGTTGCTCACCGTCCACCGCAAGGTGTACGTTTGTCCGGCCGTTCCCGTAAAGGTAGCCGTGGGAGAAGCGGTGTTGGAAAAGCTTCCGCCATTCCCAGAGATGATGCTCCAAGTTCCCGTGCCAACCGTAGGTGTGGTAGCGTTCAAGGTACTGCTACCGCATTGGTTGAAAGCATCGGGGCCGGCATTCGCCACCGAAGGTTGGGGCGAGCAACCACTGCCGCCGCCGGAGGTAAAGCTCACGTTCATTTCATCGAAGGTGCTGCCGCAAGCGTTGCTCACTGTAAAGCGAAGGGTGTAAATGGTTCCTCCAACTCCAGTAAACGTAGCATTGGGCGATGAAGCATTGGTTAGGTTTCCTCCGGTTCCGAAAAGGATGCTCCAAGTACCGGTTCCCACGGAGGGATTGCTGGCTTGAAGGGTGATGGAGGTGGCGGTAGAGTTCAGCACATCGGGGCCAGCGTTCGCCACGGAAGGTTCGGGCGAGCAGGAACCGCACTGCTGGTACCACGAACTGCCGTTGTAGTAGTTCGGACATCCGGTGGTGGTGTTGAAAATTACCGTTCCGGCGGGGATGTTGGTCAGGGCATCGCGCTGGGCGGTGCTCATGCGCACCCACGATTGGGACGTGGTGGAAAAAGTGGAGGAATCGGAGCGGTTTGCTGTTTGGGCGGTCATTGCACTTTGAGCAGTGGTTGCCGTTTGAGAAGTGGTTGCATAATTGGAAGAGTCGGAACGCAAGGCCGTTTGGGCCGAATTCGCTTGCTGGGCGCTTTGGGCATAGAGGGCATAGGGCACGCTTTTCAGTTCGGTGGTTCCCAGGGAGAGGAAAACTCCCGAAAGGGCGGTATCCATTTCCGTTTGCAAAAACTTCGCTCCGGCCGCCCACGCCACTTGCGAGAAACTTCCCACAACCGGAGTTCCGCCTCCAATGGAAACCGAAAACAGTCCTTTGGAATCGGTGATTACCGAATGCGTTTCTTGGTACACCACGTTTCCAGTGAACGAACTATCCAGGATGGACAACCGCAATTGCACGGATTTATTTTTCAAAACTCGGTTTTGAGGTCCAACGGCGGCCCCTTGGTAGGGAATGTGTTGGGTTTGCGCGGTGGCCACAAAAGCGAGCGCAGCGAGCAGGAGGGTGAAAATGGTTTTCATTATTTTTAATCTTTTAGGCAGCGGACGGATAAACCGTATGTCTTTTCAATCTTACCATATGAACTACCGCAACAATTTAAATTATTTGAATTTGCACTTGAGGTGTTAAATTCTGAAATTGTCCAGAAATCAGTCTCACTTGCTAAATCTCTGAAAACAATACTTGGTGAACGATTACCACCAGGTAAAGCATTGAAACCACTGGTATTTGTTCCAATATAACCTGCCTGTTGAATCCATAAATATTGTGATTTTAATGCACTGAATGTTGTGGAATTAAATCCACCGACTGCATTAATTAAAATAGACCAATCTGCAGATGTAGGCAAGTGCCAACCCGTAGGGCAAATGCCCCGCACGTTGCCAGCAAATGGAGTTGTTAATAAAGCAGAATTGCTGGCCCCATTTTGGTATTGCACCGCTTCCGCCCATTGGTAAAGGCCGCCGTAAATATTGCAATTGGCAGCATCGTTATTATAACAATATTTTTCAATATATCCATTATTAGGTTGGTTGAACGCTCCTGGATAAAAATCCCCCACATTCATATTTTTCGCCAACCAACATTGATTTCCTATGGAAGCGGTAGGGTATTTTTGTCCGTCCCTTAAATCAACAACGGTATCATTACTAACGCAACCAGAGGTTAGTTGAATGGTAATTCGAATGGTATCGGAATTGATGATTCCACATGAATTAGAAAAGGTCCAACGCAAGGTAGATGTGGTATTGTTTTTAGAATAAAACGTTGCGGTTGGACTATTGGGATTCGAAAAAGTACCTTGGAATCCAGAAATAACGCTCCAGGTTCCAATGGAACCAGTTAAGGGAGAATTTGCCGACAAAACCAATACGGTATCTCCATTCAAAACTTTGGTTGATGGTCCCGCATCAGCAATTCGAACCGAAAAGGTATCAAGAATGGTAATTTGAACCGTATCTCGGCTAAGTCCACAAATTCCATTTACGGTCCACACCAAACGGTAAGTATTGTTCCTATTTCCATAAAACCTGGAATTGTGTACATTCGGACGCTCTACGTAAAAAGTTGTGCCCGAAATCACACTCCATGTTCCTGTTCCGTTAATCACAGAATCGGCATACAAAGTCCCACCAAAACAAAAGAATGCACTATCACTACCTGCATTGGCACGTGAAGATGGCGGACAGGAAGTCCCCCCTGTAGAATCGAAAGAAAATCGCACCTCATCCTCTGAAAAAATTCCGCAAGTATTGGTAATTTTCCATTTTAGAATATAGGTATTCCCTGCTAATCCGGTAAAACTGCTAGCAGGATCGGAAACATTGGAAATACTCCCTCCCACTCCGGCAACTACGGTCCAAATCCCGCTCCCTTGGGTGGGAGCCGTGGCGTTCAAAACCGCGGTTGGGGTGGTTACGTTGAACTGATCCAAGCCGGCATTGGCCGTGGTGGGCGGGGCTACAAAGCTCACCGACACTTCGTCGGCCGTGCTTCCGCAGCCGTTGCTCACCGTCCACCGCAAGGTGTACGTTTCACCAGCCGTTCCCGTAAAGGTGGCCGTGGGAGAAGCGGTGTTGGAAAAGCTTCCGCCATTCCCAGAGATGATGCTCCAAGTTCCCGTTCCAACGGAAGGATTGGTGGCATTCAAGGTGGTGGTTCCGCATTGGTTAAAGGCATCGGGGCCGGCATTCGCCACCGAAGGTTGGGGCGAGCAACCACTGCCGCCGCCGGAGGTAAAGCTCACGTTCATTTCATCGAAGGTGCTGCCGCAAGCGTTGCTCACCGTAAAGCGAAGGGTGTAAATGGTTCCCGCCACTCCGGTAAACGTAGCGTTGGGCGAATTGGCATTGGTGAGGTTTCCGCCGATTCCGAAAAGGATGCTCCAAGTACCGGTTCCCACGGAGGGATTGCTGGCTTG
>CANHCV010000040.1 GCA_947459245.1 Bacteroidota bacterium | reverse complement strand
TGGAGATGTTTCCATGAATATTTATCCGAATCCAAGCCGCGGTGAATTCCAATTGCAGTTGGGTGCACCAGTGAAAGATGTTCAAGTGAGCGTTTATGCTGCCGATGGTCGTTTGGTGAAACGCCAAGCATTCGGTCAGGTAGAAACCCAAACATTGTACTACAACGATGTTGCTGAAGGCTTGTACCATTTGGAAATCATCGCCACCGATGCCGAAAACAAGGTGCATCGCAAAATGGAAAAAATCTTGATTCAGCGATAAGTTGAGAACTCATTTCACCAAAAAGCCCCGAATTCCTTCGGGGCTTTTTGGTTGGTTCATGAGCCCTTCTCCCTTAGAGAACCTCAGGGAGCGGGCAACACCGGTGTCTGGGCTCTAGAAGACACCACCACTTTGGAATCAAACGATCCGCCTGACCCATCCAAAAACTTATGTACGTCTGCCATTCCTTTTCAACCATCTTCCAGAAAAGCAAACCAAATCCGGCAACCCCTTGTTATTTTTGTTCCTCAATTCATTCCCATTGGAAAATTTAACACCCATTCATTCCGTTGGCGAGTTCGAGCTGAAAGCACGACTCCTCCGGGCCATCGAAACCCACCGCTCCTCCACCCTCCTGCCCGCAGGCGACGATGCAGCACTCATTCAACCCCCTCTTGGTCAACAACTCCTCATCACCACCGATCAAATGGTGGAAGGGGTGCACTTCGACCTCACCTATTTTCCATTGAAACACCTCGGGTACAAATTGGTAACCCACGGCCTTTCCGATCTGGCAGCAATGAATGCCAGCCCCACCCAAATTACAGTTAATTTTGCGATATCAAGCAAATTCACCCTCGAAGCCCTCGACGAATTGGTAGCCGGAATTTTGTACGCCTGCGAGGATTATAATGTGGATTGGGTAGGCGGCGATATCGCTCCATCCCATTCGGGCCTCATCCTCAACATCACCGCCATCGGCTTTGCCCATCAAGAGGAAATCATCACCCGAAAAGGAGCACAAAAAACCGATATTCTTTGCATCACCGGAGATCTCGGTGGAGCCTATGCCGGACTGACCATCCTCGAAAGGGAAAAACGAATTTTCAAAGAGGCTCCATCCGTTCAACCTCAACTCGATGGATTCGAATACATCCTCCAAAAACAACTTCGACCCAAGGCACGAACCGATTTTCATACCGTATTGAAGGAATGGGGCATCCGCCCTTCTTCCATGATTGATGTTTCTGACTCTTTGGCTTCCGAAATTCATCAAATTTGCAAGTCCAATAACTTGGGTGCCCGAATTTATGAGGAACGATTGCCCATGGAACAAGAGGTGATCGATACCATTCTCGATTTGAATTTGGAGCCTACCACCATCGCTTTGAACGGAGGAGAAGATTATGAATTGTTGTTTTCGGTTCCCTTGGATCAGTACGATCACATCAAAAACAACCCTCACCTCACCATCATCGGCCATTTAACCGATGCCGAAGACGGGATCATTTTAGAAACCAAAAATGGAAACGATCATCCCATTCAAGCGCTGGGATGGGAAACCAACGAAAATCCATGATCACCCTTACCCATTACATCAACGGAGCCCAAGTGGCACCCATCAACGGAAAGTACATGGACGTGGTGAATCCCGCCACGGGAAAGGTTTATGCCCAACTTCCTTTGGGAGATGAAGCCGATGTTGAAGTCGCTTACCAAGCCGCATCAGCGGCATTTCCCCTGTGGAGCAAAATGTCGGTCGATGCCCGATCGGCCATCCTTTCCAAAATTGCCGATCTTATCGATCAACAATTGGATGAACTGGCCCGAGCCGAAGCCCTTGATAACGGAAAACCGTTGAAATTGGCCAAACACGTGGATATTCCAAGGGCATCATCCAACATGCGTTTTTTTGCGCATGCCATCACCCAAGCCAGCTCCGAAAGCCATTTCATGGAACACGAGCCGGCCATCAACTACACCTTGCGTAGGCCCTATGGAGTAGTTGGATGCATTTCTCCCTGGAATTTGCCCCTTTACCTTTTTACCTGGAAAATTGCTCCAGCCCTGGCCACCGGCAATTGCGTGGTGGCTAAACCTTCTGAAATTACACCCTATACGGCTTATTTATTTGGCAAAATCTGTGAAGAAGCCGGACTCCCTGCTGGCGTATTAAACATCGTTCACGGCAATGGACCTTCCGCCGGAAATCCGTTGGTGTCCCATCTTCATATCCCTGTCATTTCTTTTACAGGTGGAACAGCCACAGGCAAACACATCGCCAGTGTGGCGGCGCCCATGTTTAAAAAACTGAGTTTGGAATTGGGCGGCAAAAATCCCAACATCATTTTTGAAGATGCAGATCTGGATTTGGCCATCAAAACCACCATTGGAAGCAGCTTCGCTAACCAAGGACAAATTTGCTTGTGCGGAAGCCGCGTCTTCGTTCACCGAAGCATTTACGAAACCTTCCGCGATCGGTTGGTGGAAAAAGTAGCGAACATGCGCGTAGGTGATCCTTTCCACGAAGCCACCCAAACGGGTGCGGTGGTGAGCGAAGCCCACATGAATAAAGTTTTAAGCTACATCGAATTGGCCAAAGAAGAAGGCGGACGAATCCTTTGCGGTGGACACCGGGTTATTTTGGAGGGAGAAAACAAAGATGGATTCTTCATTCAACCCGCCATCATCGAAGGGCTTCCTTACACGTGCCGAACCAACCAGGAAGAAATTTTTGGGCCGGTGATCACCATCATGCCATTTGATTCCGAGGAAGAAGTCATTGCGATGGCCAACAGCACCGTTTATGGATTGGCGGCCAGCATTTGGACCCGCGACGTGAATCGGGCACATCGGGTGGCCGAAGAACTAAAAAGTGGAATCGTTTGGGTGAACTGTTGGCTCTTGCGCGATTTGCGTACACCTTTTGGAGGCATGAAAGCAAGTGGCGTAGGACGCGAAGGCGGTTGGGAAGCCATCCGTTTCTTTACGGAGCCCAAAAACGTTTGCATCAAATACTAACTTACCTTTGCCCCTCATGTCGCCACTTGACCGCATTCTGAAAACCATTGAACCCGAGATGAAGGCCTTTGAGGCCCACTTCGCTCAATCGGTCAAGTCGAATGCGCCCTTATTGGATCGAGTTACCAAGTACATTCTCAAGCGAAAAGGGAAGCAAATGCGGCCGATGTTGGTTCTCCTATCTGCCAAAATGTTGGGAGAAGTACAAGAAGCGACCCACGTTGGGGCATCCTTGATTGAATTGTTGCACACCGCCAGTTTGGTGCACGACGATGTGGTGGATGATGCCTATGAACGGCGGGGATTTTTCTCCATCAATGCCCTTTGGAAAAATAAAATTGCCGTTTTAGTGGGCGATTTCCTTCTTTCGAAAGGTTTGTTGCTTAGCGTAAAAAACAAACAATACCATTTATTAGAGATTGCCTCCCATGCCGTTGAAATCATGGCCGAGGGCGAACTGATTCAAATGGAAAAAGCGAGGCGAATGGACATCACGGAGGAGGTTTATTACACCATCATTCGAGGGAAAACCGCTTCGTTGTTGGCTGCTTGCACCTCGATGGGTGCCGCATCCGTAGGCCGAAGCGAAGCAGAAGTTGAGCAAATGCGGCTCTTCGGCGAAAAATTGGGCATGGCGTTTCAAATCAAAGACGATTTATTGGATTTGGATCACAACGAAACCGGAAAACCCAAAAATGGCGATATCAAAGAGCGAAAAATGACGTTGCCTTTGATTTATGCGCTCACCAAAAGCCCCCACCGAAGTAAGATGGTTTCCATTGTAAAACGAAAGGGCGGATCCACCGAAGAACTCGCTTGGTTGGTGCTGGAAATTGAAAAAATGGGTGGAATTGAATATGCGCAACGTAAAATGGAGGAGTTCCGTTTGGAGGCCCTGAAACTTTTGCACACTTTCCCCCACAATGAGGGCCGAAATGGATTGGAAGAATTGGCCGATTATATCCTAACTCGCACCAAATAAGCTAGTTACTCTTTTTAAAAAATAGTTGGGGGTATTGTTGAAAAACTTCAAATTAAAAACCTATCTTTGCACCAAAATTGACCGATCTCGGAAATTCATGGTTAAAGGTTTGAAATACACGTTTTTATTTGCGCTCATCTGTTCGCTTTTCGGCGCAAAATCAGTTCAAGCAGGAACTCCTTCTACAGGCAATCACCAAGAAGAGTCGGCCTTCAAGCCCGGCGAATTCATCATGCACCACATTGCCGACGCTCACGAAATTCACTTTTTTACGTTGAACGAAGGAACTCCTGAAGAGAAACATTTCTCCATTTACCTTCCCATCATCGTTAAAACCGAGGCAGGCTGGGAATTTTTCTCCTCCTCTCATTTTTACCACAACGAAAAATCCATCGTTACCCCCAAGGGTCACGAACATTACTACGCCAATCCAGAACACCACATGGTGATGTTCCACGAAAAGATTTATTCTTCTGCAGATGGAATGTTGGTGGTTAATGCTGCCGGACATCCTGATCACGCCAAACACCACGAATTATTCGACCTTTCAATTACCAAATCGGTATTTGGGTTTTTATTGGTGGGTGCTTTAACCATTTTCATTTTCGCTTCCGTAGCAAAATCATACAAGAGAAACGCCGGCAAAGCTCCAAAAGGATTGCAATCTTTCCTTGAGCCGCTGATCCTTTTCATCCGCGATGAGATTGCAAAACCGTCCATTGGTCATCACTACGAGAAATTCACGCCTTTCTTATTGAGTACGTTCTTTTTCATCTTTTTGATGAATATTTTGGGATTGATTCCATTTTTAGGCGGATTCAACATTACGGGTACGCTGGGTGTAACGGCCGTGTTGGCAACCGTGGTTTTCGTTATTACTTCCATCAACGGAAACGGACATTATTGGGGTCACATTTTCTGGCCTCCTGGAGTTCCTGGATTCGTGAAAGTGATTTTGATTCCCATTGAAATTTTAGGATTATTCATCAAGCCATTCGTTTTGATGGTTCGTTTAACGGCCAACATTACGGCGGGACACATCATCATTTTATCTTTCGTTTCTTTGATTTTCATTTTCGGACAAAGCAGCGCGGGTGCCGGCTACGGCATCGGAATTGGCTCGTTGGCCTTTATGATTTTCATGAACTTCATTGAACTTCTGGTAGCTTTTCTTCAAGCGTATGTATTTACCTTGTTGGCGGCTTTGTACTTTGGCTCTGCCACAGAAGAAGTTCATCACTAATTTTTAAACCATTAAATCAAATCATATGGAATTTTTAATGTCTCTTTTCATGCTAGCCCAAGAATCTTTGATGCACAAAGGTCTTGCTGGTATCGGTGCTGGTGTAGCTGCAATTGCTGCCGGTATGGGTGTAGGTCGAATCGGTGCTGCCGCTTTGGAAGCAATGGCTCGTCAACCAGAAGCTAGTGGAGATCTTCGTGCTAACATGATCGTAGCTGCGGCCCTTGTAGAAGGTGTTGCTTTGTTCGCTGTGATCGTTTGTTTGCTCGTAGTTCTTTAATGAAACTTAGGTTCGGGCGTTGAAACGGTTGGTTTCCGCCCGAATCTTTTTTGCAGATTAACCTTAGAACAGAAAAAATATGTTATCAGCAGGTATAGGTACTATTATTTGGACTTCCGTTGCTTTTTTGGTGGTATTGTTCCTCCTCAAAAAGTTGGCATGGGGTCCCATCCTTTCCGGATTGAAGGAGCGTGAAACCTCCATCGAAAATGCATTGCGCCAAGCCGACCAAGCTCGGGAAGAAATGGCTCGTTTGAACAACGAAAATGCCAAGATCATTGAACAAGCTCGCATCGAACAAGATCGCATCATCGCTGAAGCGAAAACCATTCGTGAAAAAATGATTTCCGATGCGAAAGCCGATGCCGAAGCTGCAGGTAAAAAACTTGCTGAAGACGCTCGCGTAGCCATCGAAGCAGAGAAAAACGCTGCGTTGCGCGAAGTAAAAAACATGGTTGCCAACCTTTCGGTTGACATCGCTGAAAAAGTTTTGCGCGAAAAATTCGCCGATCGTTCCGCTCAAGAATCGTTCGTGAATCGCGAATTGGATAACGTAAAGTTGAATTAATCGCCCATGTCAGCCCATCGTTTCGCCGTACGTTACGCACAGTCGCTCATCGACATCGCCACTGAAATGAATCAGTTGGATGCCGTGTTCAACGATGTTCAAGAACTTCACGAGGCCCTTACAACCTCTGAAGATTTGTACAACTTGTTCCACAGCCCCATTGTTTCTGGCGATAAAAAAATGGATGTGGTCGCGGCGGTTTTTCCGCACTTTTCACCCATCATTGCCAAATTCGTACAATTGGCCATTCACAAACGCCGCGAAGCGCATTTGGATGAATTTTGTGCTCAATTCATTGAACTCTACCACGAACTAAAGAAAACCGGTGTAGCTTCGCTCACCGTTTCTTCCGATGTATCTCAAGATGTAGTAAACAAACTCAAAGGAACCTTGGAACAACAAACCGGAAAATCCATTCACGTGGATGTAACGGTTGATCCAAGCTTAATTTCTGGCTACATCCTTCAAATGGGAGATCGCCGCATCGATGCGTCGGTTTCTCGCCAATTAAATGATATTCGTAAACAACTTCTCGCATAAAAAATTAAACCATGGCACAAGTTAAGCCTGATGAAATCTCCGCAATCCTCCGCCAACAATTGGCGGGTGTTACTTCTGCAGCGGAATTAGAAGAAGTAGGTACCGTTCTTCAAATCGGCGACGGTATCGCCCGTATTTATGGTCTTACCCAAGTTCAAGCTGGGGAATTGGTTGAATTCAACAATGGTGTTCAAGCCGTTGTATTGAACCTTGAAGAAGATAACGTAGGTGCGGTATTGTTCGGAGATTCCGAAGGAATCAAAGAAGGTGACTCGGTAAAACGTACCCGCCGCATCGCTTCCATCCAAGTGGGTGAAGGCATGTTGGGCCGTGTAGTTGATACCCTTGGCCGTCCTATCGACGGAAAAGGACCGATCACCGGAGAGTTGTTCGAAATGCCTATCGAGCGCAAAGCGCCAGGAGTTATCTTCCGTCAACCCGTTCACGAACCGATGCAAACCGGTATCAAAGCCATTGATGCCATGATCCCCATCGGACGTGGTCAGCGTGAGTTGATCATTGGTGACCGCCAAACCGGTAAAACAACCATCGCGTTGGATACCATCATCAACCAAAAAGAATTCTTCGATCGTGGAGAACCCGTTTTCTGTATCTACGTTGCTTGCGGACAAAAAGCATCAACCGTAGCAGGAATCGTTTCTACCCTTGAGAAATATGGCGCCATGCAATATACCGTGGTGGTTGCCGCTCCCGCTTCTGTACCTGCTCCCATGCAGTTCTTCGCGCCCATGGCCGGAGCTGCCATCGGAGAGTATTTCCGTGATACCGGTCGTCCAGCGTTGATCGCATACGATGACTTGTCAAAACAAGCCGTAGCTTACCGCGAAGTTTCGTTGTTGCTTCGTCGTCCTCCAGGTCGTGAAGCATACCCTGGAGACGTATTCTATTTGCACAGCCGTTTGTTGGAACGCGCTTGTAAATTGAACTACAACAACGATATCGTTGCGAACATGAACGATCTTCCAGAATCCTTGAAAGGAAAAGTAAAAGGCGGTGGTTCATTAACTGCACTTCCCATCATTGAAACACAAGGTGGCGACGTATCTGCTTACATTCCTACCAACGTAATTTCCATTACCGACGGTCAGATTTTCTTGGAATCTAACTTGTTCAACAGCGGTATTCGCCCAGCAATTAACGTAGGTATTTCGGTATCTCGTGTGGGTGGTAACGCACAGATCAAACCCATGAAAAAAGTAGCTGGTACCTTGAAACTCGACCAAGCTCAGTACCGCGAATTGGAGGCTTTCTCTAAATTCGGTTCCGATTTGGATGCGGCCACCAAAGCCGTTTTGGACAAAGGTGCTCGCAACGTAGAAATCCTAAAACAACCCAACTTCTCTCCCGTTTCTGTAGAAAAGCAAATTGCGATCATCTACTTGGGTATGAAAGGTTTGTTGATGGAAGTGCCCTTGAATAAGATTCGTGAATTCGAAGCTGATTTCTTGATGGCCATGGAAACCCGCGCTGGAAAAACATTGGATGAATTGCGTGCTGGAAAGTACGACGATGCTCAAACCGATGTTTTGGAGCAAATTGCCAAAGAAGTTAAAGCAAAATACGTAGCTTAATAAACCAACTGCTATGCCAAATTTAAAGGAAGTACGAACCCGCATCTCCTCGGTGATCTCAACTCAGCAGATTACCAAGGCCATGAAGATGGTTTCGGCATCCAAACTGCGGAAAGCAACCTCCGCTATTCTTCAAATTCGTCCATACACCCAAAAATTGGATGAAATTAAGAATAACGTGTTGGCAAACAACACCGGAGAATTGGAAATCAAATTGTCGGAAAAACGCCCCGTAAAAAATGCCCTCGTGGTCTTAATGACTTCCGATAAAGGCCTTTGCGGTGGATTCAATTCCAATTTGTTGAAAGCGGCACGCACGTTGATTCAAGACGAATTGGCTGAATTGAAAGCAAGCGGCAACGTAACCGTGATGCCCTTGGGCAAAAAAGGATACGACGCCGCTAAAAAATGGGGCGTAAACATCGATGATCGCTACGTTTCCATGTTTCAAAAACTCGATTTTCCTTCCGTTAGCACCATCGCAGAAGAATTGATGACCGGGTTTCTTGCCCAGGATTTCGATTCGGTTCACGTGGTTTTCGCGGAGTTTAAAAATCCTGCCGTTCAGTTTTTCAAAGCAACCCCTTTGCTGCCTTTGAGCACCGAAGGATTGAATGGAAATGCAGGAAGCAGCAACATCGATTACATTTTCGAACCCAATCCTGCCGAAATCATCGAAAATTTGATTCCCACATTCGTGAAGATTCAACTTTTCCGATGCGCCTTGGATACCGTTGCCTCCGAACACGGAGCGCGCATGACCGCCATGGATAAAGCAACCGACAATGCCGGTGAACTCCTCAAATCTTTGCGATTGGAGTACAACCGAGCACGTCAGGCCGCCATCACCACCGAAATCTCTGAAATCGTTGGTGGAGTTGCCGCCCTAGAAGGGTAATCATTCTCGATACAACTTAATAAAAAAGCCTCCGATTTTCGGGGGCTTTTTTATTGATCACACTCTTTTTTTGCCTTCTTCTTTTACATCGAATTTTCAAGGATGTTTTTTCGGTATAGCACCCGGAACATCCGTTGAAAAATGTGAACCTTTCCTGGTTTGAGTACTTGGGTGAACGCCAAGAGGTAACCCAAATAATCTTCAATTTTGCGTTTTTTTCCAAAAAACTGTTGAAGTCTTTGTAAAAGGGTACGGAAGTGATAAAAACCTTAAAGAGGCAAAATTAAATTAAGATACCGTCCGTTACTTTGTAGTGTCGGAACAGGAAACGACGCATAAATAGTTTTTCATGGTTGGTTGAATGAGGCTCCTCCTGTTGGGGCCTCTTTCTTTTTAGGAATACTCAGTGCTACAACCATACCGCTCAAAGCCCAAAACAGGGTTGCGGTTTTATCAATATCCAAATAATTATTCAGAACACCGTGAACATCGTAACTGATTAATCCCATCATGCCGGCCATCAGCAAGGTTTTCACCTCGGCATCGTTGGAGGCATAATAGGCATTCATTCCCGCACGAATAACCAAAAGTACAAATGCGAGGAATGCCAAACCAGCCACCACACCCGATTCCACCATGGGGTTCAAAAACTCGGAATGAATTCCACCTACATCGGCATTGTTCGTAGAAATGATGGTCATTTCCGAACGCTTTTGGAACGGCGCATATTGAAACATGTACGTCCCTGGCCCCCATCCTGTAACCGGACGCTCTTGAAACATCCGCAATCCGCAATTCCAGCGGTTGATGCGCTCCAAATTGGAAACGTCGTTGTTCACATTGGAAATGGATTGAAGGTGCTCTCCCAAATTATTCGCCGAATGCGTTTTGTTACGACTTAGTTCTTTGTTCAATTCAAATTGGTAAACCATGCCGCTTCCGCCCAAAATCAGCAACAACCAAAAAATGGTTTGAAAAGAAATGCGCAAGTTTAATAGGATGGGAAATGCCAACGCAATGCCCATTCCCAACCACGCCGCACGGGTAAATGAAAATACCAATCCGGCAGCAAAAAGAACAACCAAAATCACAGCAATAAAGCTGATGAACGATCGCTTGGTTAATACGAAGCTGCGAACAACGTACATCAATAGAAAAGGAATGCACATGGTGAGCATAGCTCCATAAATACCGTGATTCTCCACAAAAGGATACGTTACCCATCCGGTGGCTTTATGCGTAAATCCTACTCCCGCATGACGAACCAAGGTGTAGAGAATTACCCCCGAAAAAGCAATGATGTATCCCCATAAAAATCGTTTGATGTGAAGTGGATTTTTAAACAGATGATACCCCATGAAAAAGAAACAGCTCACGTACCAAAAATTGGAAAGAAAATACTTCACCGAAACCATGGGCATGGTACTCGTTACCACCGATAAAATTTGCCATAACAGCAGTGTAATTAAGGCCCAAATGGCAGGCTCGCGAAATAACTTCCGGTCGAAACTCCCCTCAATTAACACCTTGGCCCAAAAGAAAACCATCATTCCGAAAAACACCGGTTCCGTTGGAAGCGAAAAAGAAAATCCGAAGTCTTTGAATTCAAACCACACGGAAAGAGGGGTAACAAAAGCCATAGCGGCAAAAAACCAAGGCAAATTGGTGATGGCCAAATACGCAACCAATACTCCACCCGAAACGAGGGGGAAATACAAAATGTCATTCAACAGGCACACCACGTTGGTCGCCAAAAAAAGCGCCAACAAAACAATAATCCACCTCGGTGTTGTTGAAGAAATCAAGGGTTATCCTTCTTTTTGTTCCCGAAAACGAAGAATATTTTCCCAAATCACCAGCATCATCAGGGCGAATACCAAACTGCCAACGGTAGAAATAACTACAATTAACCAACGAACGGGATAGGTTTTCTTCTCGGCCGCCTTCGCATTGTTCACCACAAATTTTACGTTCAACGCCTCATTGGCATCTACAACGGCCTTGGAATAACGGGTAGAAAGGCGGCTCAATTCCTCGCTTTCAAACTTCAGGCGAGACGACAACAAGTTAAAATCGCTGCCGTAGGTCTGCAATTTCTCCAAGGTTTCATCCAAGGTTTTCAAAGCCGATTCTGCTCCCTTGATTCTCGCCTTGGTATTGATCACCGAGGTATCGGAATTCGCAACACCGTTTTCCAAAAGAACTTTGAGTCGAGATTGATTTGAACTCAATTCGGTGGAATTCCTAACCTCTTCCTCGGTCAAGTGATCGGCCTGGGTTTCATAATCGTAAATGCCCAATTTCCTCAATTTGGTCAATTCTGCTTTCAAAGAATCAACCAAAACTCGCTTGCTTTGGTACTGGGCCTCCACAATTTTAAGTGCTTCTCGGGCATTTTTATGGATGATGTTGGTTTTCGTTTCATCCAACAAATGCGCTATTTCATTGGCAATGTTGGCCGCCATTTGAGGGTCGATGTCCAACACCTTAATTTCTACCGACATGTATTCGGTTCTTCGAAATGAAATGTTTTTTTCGTACTCCAGATTGAGGTAATAATTCTTGAGAGACGATTGCGTATCGATATCGTAATGCTTCATCAAGTTGAATTTCTTGATGATGGATTCCCGGATTTCTTCGGATTGGAGAATTTGAACCAATTGATCGGCAGCATCTTCTTCCCCGAATTCCAAGAAACTCGAATTGCTGCCATCGGTATTCAGCAATTCATTCGAAATGGAGGCCGAGCGAGCCGGGAAAAAAACCACGGTAGATTTGAACTTCGGCTTGATGAAAAATGGAGAAGAAAAAATGGCTGAAGAAAGGATCGCTAATCCCGAAACGATGATGAGCGTTTTCCGATATTTCAACAGAAAGGTAATGATTGAAAATCCGTTTTGTGCAAAAGTTGGTTGTTCCATGAAGTGGGTTTTTGAAGAAACGCATCGGCCCAACTTTTTAGGGTGTGCGCATGCTCAAAACAAAGGTAATTAATTTCATGCAACCGATAAATTCACACCGACGTTTCATGGAACCTTTTATCTTTGCACATCAATCAAACCATCTATGAAAAACCTTGGAATTGTTGCTCTTGGCCTTTTCGTGGCACTTCAAATCTCTGCCCAACCTGGCAAAAATTTAAAAAAGGAAGTTGCACTCAAAACGTCTTCAACCACAAAAACCCAGGAATCTAAAAAGAATCCCAGCAGCCAAAAATCAGATGGGAATCCTACAACCCCCAAACCAACCGCTGCTGCTCTTCCCAAAGAAGACACCCGAGTGGTATTCCAACTTGGAGGAAAAGACGTTACTGTTTCTGAATTTTTAGCGGTTTTCAACAAAAACAACACCCAAAAAACTCCCCCAACCGAGCAAGAGGTGCGCCAATATTTAGATTTGTACATCAAATTCAAATACAAAGTTGCCGATGCCTACAGCCGCGGACTTGATACTTCCGAGAAATTCATCAACGAACTCGCAGGTTACCGTTCGCAATTGGCGCAGCCGTACTTGAACGACAAAGAAACCACCGAGGCCTTGTTGAAGGAAGCCTACGATCGCTCCAAAAAGGAAGTGCGGGCATCCCACATTTTAGTACTCTGCAAAGAAAATGCAAGTCCGAAAGACACCCTGGAGGCCTACAAAAAAATCATGGCCTTGCGCGATCGAGTATTAAAAGGAGAAGCATTCGATCAGGTTGCCGGAGAAAGTTCTGAAGACCCATCGGCCAAAGAAAACAAAGGCGATTTAGGTTATTTTTCGGCCTTCAAAATGATTTATTCGTTCGAAGACCAGTGTTTTAAAGCCAAAGAAGGCGCGGTTTCCATGCCCTTCCGCTCTGAAGTAGGTTACCACATCATTTTAGTGAAAGGCTCTCGCCCCGCTCGCGGTGAAATTCGAGTGGCGCACATCATGACGATGGCCCGCCGCGGAAATCCCGATAGTTTGATTCAAGACGCTAAACGCCGCATTGAAGAAATTTCGGCTCAGCTAAAAAATGGAGCGAATTTCGCAGAAATGGCCAAAAAATACTCCGACGACGCTTCCACCATGGATCGAGGAGGCGAACTTGCGCCCTTTTCTACCGGAAAAATGGTGCCTGAGTTTGAAGATGCCGCCTACGGTTTGGCCAAAGATGGAGATGTTTCTGGTATCATTCAAACCGAATACGGGTTCCACATCATCAAACGCATTTCCCTTTCGCCTGTTCCCGAATTCGAGAAAATGAAATCCGACTTGCAGGCGAAAATCAATCGAGACGCCCGCAGCTATCGAAATCGCGACGTGAAAATTTCGAAAATCAAAGCCGAATACGGGTTCTTCGAAAATCCAACTGAAAAGAAAAAGGCCCTCGCTTTGATCGATTCCAATTTCTTCAATGAAAAATGGAAAAAAGACGCATTGAAAGGAAATAAGTTAACTCTCATTCGCCTCGGCGATTCGGTTTATACCATGGAAGATTGGGGTCGTTTCATCGATGAAAACCAGTTGGTCTCTTCGCAAGGAAATGCCCTAGAAGCACAAGAACAATTGTATAAAAACTTCGTTTCTACCCTTGCATTGGAATACGAAAACAGCCAATTGGAAACCAAATACGTCGATTTTAAAAATTTGATGCGCGAATACCGCGAAGGAATTCTTTTGTTCGACCTGTCTGATCAAATGGTTTGGGGCAAAGCCGTAACCGATACCAACGGACTGAAAGCGTATTACGAAAAACACAAAATGGAGCAGCAGTGGAAAGATCGTGCTGATGCCCAAATTTTCGCTTGCCAATCGGAAGCCATCGCTAAAACCTTGGCAAAAGGATTGAAAAAAGGCAAAAAAGCGGTTGAAATTTTAATGATGGAAGCCAACGCCGAAAATGCCTTAGCCGTAAAACAAACATCCGGCAAGTTGGAAAAAGGAAGCAATCCTGCCTTAAATGCAGTAAGCTGGGAAAAAGGATTGAAGTCCGTGTTCAACCTCGACGGAGTTTGGTACGTTGTACGAATCAACGATTTGATTCCAGCTGGTCCTAAAGAATTGGATGAAGTTCGAGGAATCATGACCAGTGAATTCCAAAATGAATTGGAATTGGAATGGTTGGAAAGCTTGAAGAAAAAATTCGGCTTGAAAGTGAACGACGACGTGATTAAAACGCTGTATTGATTTGACGGAGTTCGACCTCATTGCTGTTGATGTAGGAAACACCCGAGTAAAAATTGGGGGTTTTCGCAATAAAACACTCCAGGATGTAACGTATTGGAAGCCGGGAGAACCCTTGCCCGATTTTTATGGAAACGTGGGGCACATCGTTTCCGTTTCTTGGCAAGAAGAGGAGATAATGGAAGAATTGGCCCGGATGTGCAATGCCTGGCGCATCATCCAAGCGCACGACCCCTTTCATTTTCCGTCGCATTATCGCTTATCAGAAATGGGAATGGATCGAAAAATGATGGTTCATGCCGCTCAAGCCACGTCCGATTTCAAATCCATTCTAATCGTTAGCATGGGTACGTGCATGACCATGGATTGGATCGACCAAAACGGGATTCACCAGGGCGGAAGAATTTCACCAGGCTGGAACATGCGGCTGGAAGGAATGCATCGACATACCAAACGTTTACCCTTGTTGGAGGGTGAAACGGCCCCGCTCGTGGGCACAAATACCCAAGAGGCCATGCAAAGCGGGGCCTTCCAAGGAATGCTTTCCGAAATCACCGATGTCTTTCGGCAAATACAACAAAACGATTCCCCCTTGCGTCTTTGGTGCACGGGTGGAGATGCTGATATCTTTATCCCTTACATTCACCTCCCCGTAGAACACCACCCGCATTTGGTATTGCACGGTTTGGCCCATTATCATTCATGAAAAAACTCATCCTACTTTTCAGTGCAGTATGCCTGAACATCCTTCCATCAATGGCTCAAAAACTAAGTTTTGGATCTCCTTATTCTGCTTTTGGACTCGGTGATATTCAATCCCAAACCAACGGAATGCAACGGGCCATGGGAAATTTAGGCGTTGGTTTTTCAGATCGGTTAGAAACAAGTTGGGCCAATCCTGCATCCTCCGGGTGGGTAAGAAGAACGGTATTTCAGATGGGCATGTACGGAAACTGGAGTCAGTACGCCAATTCATCCACAGCCATTACTCAAAATCAATCCAATTTAGCTCATCTGGGAATAACCTTGCCCGTGGCAAAAAAAGGAACGTTCTCGGCAGTAATTCTTCCTTATACCCAAAACACCTACAATATTCGAAACGAAATTTTCGACTCTTCGGGCAACTTTTCTTACCGAGAATTGTACGCCGGAGATGGAGGAATTAACAAGGTTCAAGCGCAATACGCTCACGTTTTTAAAAACAGGCTGAGCGTTGGCCTTGCTGGTTCTTATTTGTTTGGCCCCATTTTCCGGGAGCAGTTTGTTATTTTTCCGGATACTGCTGGGGCATTTAATTTGCGTTTAAGCGATCAGTACCGCGTTAGCGATTATAGTTTTTCGGCCGGGGCGCAATACCGTATTTTTTGGGGCGATTCCTCTTGGGGAAAATGGTCGAAAGAGGCCAACTCCTTGCATACGACCACCATTGGTGTGAAGTACGACCAAGGCCGTTCGTTGCAAACATCCCGAGAGTATTTGGCCGTTCGTTACACCACAACCGCTTTGGGTGGTACCAACGTGAAGGATACTTTGCAATTTCGATACACCCAAAAAGATAGCAGTGGAACCATCGGAACACCTACATCGCTTGGGTTTGGATTGGTTTTTGAAGATTTCCGCCACTGGATGGTGGGAGCAGATTTCGTAAAATACGATTGGAGCAACGCTTCGTTTTTTGGCGGAAAATCCGTTTACCAAAGTCAGAGTTACGGAGTACACCTGGGCGGTTATTACATTCCAAATGCCTTCAAAGGCGAAACCTTTTGGGAGCGCTCAACCTACCGAGGCGGATTTAGAATGTTTCAAACCGGAATGCAATTCCGCGGGGTAAACATCAACGAATGGGCCGTAACGATGGGGATGACCTTTGCGAATCGCCAAAAAAACAACCCCTTGAGTGGTGTTACCTGGGCGTTAGAACTCGGACAAAGGGGAACGGTACAATCGAATTTGATTCGCGATCGATTTGTTCAATTAAGCCTTAGTTTTAACCTAACCGACCGTTTTCCTTGGTTTGTACCGAGCAAGTACGATTAATGCTTTGGAAAAAATGGAGGTTTTATTATCTTTGAAAAAAGTCCTCTTATGATCTTCAGCAAATCCTTCCGCCATCGCATATACAACATGCTTTACTCAAAAGGCATCATTGTTCACAAAAAAGAAACTACCCCTTTTCTAGGCAAACAAATTTTTGCAACCAAAGGTGCTTTTTCAAGAAAACACGAAAAAGACGATGCTTGGCTATATGCCATTTCCCGCAACCACGATGCCATTTTAGACATTGGTTGCAACATGGGGCAGTCTTCCATTTTAATGACCCTTAACACCAATAATCGAATCATTTGTGTTGATCCAAATCCCAACGCTCTTTCTCGTTGTGCAGAAAATCTTATTTTCAATCGTTTAAGCGGTCAGGCTACTTTCGTAAATGCTTTTGTGGGTGAAGAGGATAACAAGGAAATTCAATTTTTTTCAAGCTTGTACGATGCGGCAGGATCCATGTTCGCCTCTTTCGCAAAAACATCCAACTCCATCGGAAAATCACATTATGTGATCCAAAAAACGGTAGATTTGATCTGCAAGGAGTGTGACTTTATCCCCAATTTCATCAAGATTGACGTTGAAGGTGCTGAAGGATTCGTATTAAAAGGAATCAAGGGAGATGTTCTTCAACATAAGCCGTTGCTTTTTGTTGAAATGCATAGCGGCCCTGAACTAAGCATCACCGAAAATACCCAGCGCGTTGTTGATTGGTGCAATCAAAACCATTACTCTCCTTATTACATGAAGGAACATGCCCCTCTTAAAAGTGTAGATCATATCAAAAACAGAGGTCGCTACCATTTATTGCTGATTCCTGAAGGAGGATCATACCCAGAGTATTTAAAATCCATTCCCGAGAATTCTCAAATTCAATTGTTCGATAAAAAATAAGGCTTTACTTTTTTTCGATACTTCTAGATAAGAAAAACTCCAATAGTTTTTTGGATGGAAGATCTTCCAATCGTTCAGGATGCCATTGAATTCCGAAGGCAACCCAATCGTTGATGGTCTTCCATTCGATGGCTTCTATGATTCCATCCGGAGATTGAGCCACTGCACGAAAATTCGCGCTTAATTTTCCAATAGCTTGGTGATGCGAACTGTTCACCATGATTTCTTGGGATTGCATGGCATCAAAAAGTTGACTTTTGGTAGAGCTCTGTTTTACAAGGTGAACCTCTTTTTTTCCGAATTGGGAATGATTGATGGCAGACGGGTGATCGGAAGGGAGATCCACCAACAAATCGCCTCCAAAAAAAACATTCAACCATTGCATTCCTCGGCAAATGCCTACCGTTGGAATTTTATTTTGGCTTGCCCATTCAAGCAGATGAAACTCCAATGAATCGCGATAAAGGTCAATTTTGCCGCATTTTCCAATTTCCTTTTCTTTCCCATAACGGGCAGGATGAATGTCTTCCCCTCCTCCCAAAACCAGTCCACCCGCCGCTTTCATACAGATCTCCAACGAATCTTTGGAAAGGCCAAAGCACTCTACGGTTTGAACTTGCGGATGCTTCGTTCTAATCCATTTTTGAATTTCTCCATTTTTATCTTTAGAAATCAATAGCAACTGTTGAGCTGAGCTCCCGAAAACGGGAAACAGAAGGAGGATAAATAGAAACCGAATCATGTTGGAAAGATAAAAGAAAAAATAAAAAGTAGCCCCGACGGGAATCGAACCCATATCTAACGTTTAGGAAACGCTTGTTCTATCCGTTGAACTACAGGGCCAAATTTCTTTTTTCTTTGGGATTGATGATTGCCCGTTGAAATGGGGCAAATCCCTATTGCAAAGATACATCGGTAAGGGCCGAGTGAAGAAAAGAAGAAGGAAGGAATTTTTGCACCTTTATCGCTCAACGCATTGGGAAAAATTGAAAGAAATTTCCCCGATTTATTGTTTTGATCCGTTCAACAATCCTCTGCACTTTTCTAGCAACAAAAATTGGAAACGACTGAAACGGCTATAGGGCTTAACTTTACTTTCGGGGAGGGGAGCCGGTCCCTGAGCCTGTCGAATGGGTGGTCCCTGAGCCTGTCGAATGGGACGCTGTCCCTATGCCGGTTGATGGGGGGCTGAAATAGAAGATTGAAGAGTTCCTCTCAAACCAATTCATACATGTGAATATCTGGGGATCGCTCAAAAAATACAAGATCAAAAACAACCCTATTCTTGAATAATTTTAATGACTTATTCAGAAATTAGCAGAAGTCTAATGAAACAAATTCTTGTACCCCAATTGAAAACGAATTTTAATTTTCAATTAAGCTCGTCATGGCTCTAGTAAGGTTATTTATTTGATTGTCTAAGTAATTCATTGAACAGAATGATTTATTCATTTGTTTGCTATCTGCATCAATCAAATACATCCATGGCAGATTCTCTTTATCTCTTCCATATCCTACAATCAATTGGGACTTACCCTTAATCTCAATCCTTAATTCGTTATAAAATTCTTTATTTGAACTCAGGATTTCGTTACGTACCTTCTCAAAAGATTCGAGTAAATTAGCTATTGAAAGTTGAACTTCTTTTTTAGATCCAACTGAAACAAATCCCAAAATTTCTTTTGATGGTTTGCCAAATTGGAAAGAAAAAGTATATAGGCTATCACTTGCTATAAACTCTTTGTCTAAACGAATTCTTTCATGGTTAAAAACTTCTACAATCGTTCTTTTTTGTTTATCAATGAATTCATTTTTGATGGTTTCTAACTCTTTTCGATACTTTACTCTTCCTTCTAAATAAATTATTGCCGAACCTATTGACGAAGATGTACCTAAAACTATAGCTCCAACTGGGGAGAAGTTTACCGTTATTGCTGATAATACCCCACCTACTCCCAAAACGTACAAGCTATTTCTTTCTGACTTGTGCTTGGTCAATAATGCATCTATTATTTTTACCTCTTGACTATTGGCATTAGACACAAAAAATTGGAAAACAAAGAATACTAAGATAGCTTTTTTCATTTTTTATTTAAAATTACTTTCTTTCCCCAAAAAATCCAAGAAATAAAAAAAGGCCTCCATTGGAGACCTTCTTTTCTTTTCAGTGAAAACTGATTAGTGAGCAGCAGCAGGAGCTTCAGCAGCAGGAGCAGCTTCAGCAGCAGGAGCAGCTGTAGAATCAGTAGCCATAGAATCAGTAGCAGGAGCTGCTTCTTCAGCTGGCATTTCAGTAGCAGCTGAATCAGTTGTAGCTTCAGTAGCTTCTTCTTTTTTACCACCGCAAGCAACTACGAAAGAAGCCATAGTAGCGATGATTGCGAAATTGCGAATTGCTTTCATTGTAAATGTGTTTTAAAGTTTACGTTGTTTATTCTTAACGGCCTCAAAGGTAACCCAACATCTCGAAAAAAAGTGAAAAAAAAGTTTAATTTTTTTTTAACGAGTTTCAACTTGCTGATTATCAATGGCTCTAAAAACCACCTCGGCAAATTTTC
>CANHCV010000039.1 GCA_947459245.1 Bacteroidota bacterium | reverse complement strand
GGTCCAAAATGGACTTTGGTTCCACCGGCCGTTGCACCCTTCGCTTGCGGACAAGCCGTCACCTACGCCGGTGAAAGCTACCCCACCGTACAAATTGGCACCCAGTGTTGGTTCCAGAAAAACGTGAATGCGGGCACCATGATAAACGGCTCTGGCGACCAAACCAACAACAGCACCTTGGAGAAGTACTGCTACAACAACGACACCGCCAATTGCTCCATTTACGGCGGACTCTACCAATGGGCAGAAGCGGTGCAATACCAAAACGGGGCGAGCAATACGACTTCTCCTAATCCAGCCTTTGCAGGAAATATACAAGGAATTTGTCCGACGGGGTGGCACGTACCGAGTGATGGGGAGTTTTGTACGTTAACGACGTTCTTGGATTCGACGGTGAATTGCAATGCTACAGGTTGGAATGGTACGGATGCAGGCGGTAAAATGAAGTCTGTTAGTGGCTTGTGGGCTTCTCCTAACACGGGAGCTACAAACAGCAGTGGATTTTCAGCGTTGCCTGTGGGAGACCGTGTTTCTAATGGAACATTTAACCCTTTTGGCATTGGCGCCTACTTTTGGTCGTATTCTGAGCATACATCTAACAATGTATTCGACCGCTATTTTGGCAATAACAATACAAATATCCATCGATTCGCAAATGGTAAAATAAACGGCTTCTCCGTCCGCTGCTTGAAAGATTAAAAAAAACAAACTCATGAAACACCTCCTCACCCTCGCTCTCCTTTTGTGTCTTGGCACCTTTGCTAGCGCACAAATTCCGAGTTACGTTCCCACCAACGGACTCGTGGGCTGGTGGCCGTTCAACGGCAACGCCAACGACGAAAGCGGGAACGGTAACCACGGCACGGTGAATGGAGCCACCTTGGCTGCAGACCGGTTTGGAAATCCCGGCAAGGCGTATTCGTTTGATGGGGTGGATGATTTTATTCAGGCAAATAATTCTCAAACAGGGCAATCACCTTTTTCAATAAATGTCTGGGTAAAAATAGTAAATGACCATTCAGGACAATTTGTACACTTAGGATTTGATAAAGTTGGTTGCCCTTGTAATGGAATTGGTTTGGGTTTTGGTAATGGACAAACAAATATTCCTGGATCAAATTTGATAGGTCTTAATTCTCAAATTGCATGGATTAATACTAATGTAAAAGTCGATACAACGGGAAATTGGCAGTTTTTTACCTTAAACAAAACCTCTCCTAATAATATAGATTATTTCATAAATGGAATCAAAATATTTTCAACCAATTTAGGTGTAAACTCTGCGACTAATACCTTGTTTTTTGGGGCGGCTTCAAATCAATATGCATTTTTATTCGGCTTCCTCGACGACATCGCCATCTACAACCGTGCTCTTTCTCCCGCCGAAGTGCAGCAGTTGTATCTCGTAAATTGCAGACCCACGTTCACGGCTCAACCGCAAAACAAGTCCGTGGCCCAAGGCCAAAGCACCACCTTTGCGGTTCAAGTGGATACTAACTCCACGTTCCAGTGGCAGATGAATCTCGGATTGGGCGCCGGTTGGATGAACATTCCCCAATCTTCCCTATTCTCGGGTGATACTACTTCTATGCTTTCGGTTCAAGGTCGCAATCCGTTGGATGGCGCCCAATTCCGCTGCATCGCTACCGCCTGCCAAAGCGATACGTCCAATGCGGCCACGCTAACGGTTACGTCCAACTCCTCCACCCTTGGGAGCGTGGCGGGCGTGCCCGGCAAAATCAACTACCAAGGCGCCGCGGTGGATTCCCTCGGCAATCCCATGAAGAACCAAACGATTGCGCTCCAACTTTCGGTGCTCGATAGTTCTTCTACCGGTGCGGCCGCTTACGTGGAAACCCATTCCACCCCCACCAACGGCAGCGGATTGTTCTCCCTCCAAATTGGGGGTGGAACCGCTGTTTCCGGCACGTTCGATAGCATTCCGTGGGCGAACGGCCGCAACAAATACCTCAAAACGGAGGTGCAACAAAACGGCACCTGGGTGAATTTAGGAACTTCCCAACTCGTGAGTGTGCCGTATGCGTTGCACGCTGGGAGCGCGGAAAATGCTAGTTATGCGAGCCAAGCGGGTACCCTCCGAGACAGTTTGGGCAACACTTACCAAATCAAAACCGTGAACGGACAGCCCACCTTGGTGTCCGCCCCAGGAAACGCTTCCACTCCTGCCCCCTTCGCTTGCGGACAAGCGGTCACCTACGCCGGTGAAAGCTACCCCACCGTTCAAATTGGAACGCAATGCTGGTTCCAGAAAAACGTGAATGCAGGTACTATGATATTGGGCGCGAACGACCAAACCAACAACAGCATTTTGGAGAAGTACTGCTATGATAATCTAACGTCAAATTGCAATACTTTCGGAGGATTATACCAATGGGCAGAAGCGGTGCAATACCAAAACGGTGCGAGCAACACCACTTCTCCCAGCCCATCCTTTGCTGGAAATGTAAAAGGAATTTGTCCGACGGGCTGGCACGTGCCGAGTGATGGGGAATTGAGTTTTTTAGAAACTACCTTAGGTGGTTCATCTGTGGCTGGCGGGACACTAAAATCAACAATTGGCTTATGGCGATTTCCAAATACGGGAGCTACGAACAGCAGCGGATTTTCCGCGCTGCCAGTAGGATATCGCCTCTTTGATGGCCGTTTTATTAATTTTGGAAATGCTACCTACTTCTTTTCGTCTTCTGAGTCTTCCTCAATTTATGTAATAAATCGCAATTTGTACAATAGCAATTCGTCAATTGATTTTGGCAGCAACGAAAAGGACTATGGCTTCTCCATTCGTTGCCTCAAAGATTAATTGGCGTCCTCTCGATAATTTCCCGACATTCGTCGGGAACACTCGAGGAGCGCCTTTTATTCCAGTTCCTCTAGTGAATCGAATGAGATGAGAAGTGTATCGAGAGCAACACTAGAGGTCCGCCTTTTTTCCTGTTGCTCGAGTGGTTCGAATGAAATGAGAAGTGTATCGAGAGCAACACTCGAGGACCGCCTTTTTTTCAACGTTCCTCGAGTGAATCGAACGAAGTGAGATTTCTATCATTGGGCCGACTCTGGAAACAAGCCGCTTCGAGAGGAAAACCTCAATGCGCCTCCAGCCAATTTTCCCCTACTCCCATCTCCACCAAAATGGGCACCTTGGTTGAAATAGCCGTTTCCATTCCTTTTTTCACAATTCCCTTCAATACTTCCAGTTCATCCACAAAAGCATCAAAAACCAATTCATCGTGCACCTGCATGATCATTTGCGATTTTAAACCGGCCGCTTTCATTTCTGCATGAATTTTAATCATCGCAATTTTAATGAGATCGGCTGCCGACCCTTGAATGGGGGCGTTGATGGCGTTTCTTTCTGCAAATCCGCGAACGGTTGCATTGGCAGAATTGATGTCGGGAATCATTCGTTTTCTTCCCAACATGGTCGAAACAAAACCGTTGATCCGGCAGTCTTCCACCGTTTTTTCCATGTAGGTTTTGATGCCGGGATACGTTTCGAAGTACCGTTTGATGAGTTCGGCCGATTCGCCCCGAGGAATGCCCAATCGCTGCGAAAGGCCGAAAGCAGAAATACCGTAAATGATTCCAAAATTGACCGTTTTGGCCTTCCTTCGAAGGTCGGAGGTCACTTCGTCGATGCCGCATTTGAAAACTTGAGCAGCCGTTGCGGTGTGAATGTCGTGGCCAGCTCGGAAATCATCCAACATCTGCGCATCTCCAGAAATTTCGGTGATCAAGCGCAATTCAATTTGGCTGTAATCGGCCGAAAGAATAACCCGACCTTCCCCACGGGGAATAAACGCTTTCCTTACCTCTTTTCCCAAATCGGTTCGAATGGGAATGTTTTGCAAGTTGGGATTATTGGAAGATAATCGGCCGGTGGCGGCAACAGCCTGTTGGTAATTGGTATGCACCCGGCCGGTTTGCGGATTGATGAGCATCGGAAGGGCATCCACATACGTAGATTTCAACTTCTGAATGCCTCGAAATTCCAACACCTTTTGGGCAATGCCGTGTCCTTGATCGGCCAAGCGCTGAAGAACCTCCTCATCGGTTTTGAATTGGCCGGTGGCGGTTTTCTTCGCTTTCGGATCCAATTGCATCAGTTGAAACAAAACATCGCCCAATTGCTTGGGAGAAGCAATGTTGAATTTGGTACCTGCCAATTGGTAAATTTCTTTTTCGGCATCGGCCGCCATTTGAAACAGCAGATCGGAAAACTCGTGCAATGCAGGAATGTCAATGGCTACACCCGCTTCTTCCATGGATCGAAGGACTTCCACCAAGGGAATTTCGATATCGGAAAAAACAGCATTGACTTCTTTTTGCTTTAATAATATTTCAAATAACTTTTTTAACTGAAGCGTAACATCAGCATCCTCGCAGGCATAGGGAGTTATTTTTTCCAATGGAACATCCCGCATGCTTCCCTGGTTCTTCCCTTTTTTGCCGATCAACGTATCGATGGAAATGGGTGAGTAACCCAAATATTGCTCTGAAAGCCGATCCATGCTGTGGCGCTGATCAGGTTCCAATAAGTAATGGGCCAGCATGGTATCGAAAAATGGACCTTCAACCGAAACCCCGTACTGATGAAGAACCTGAAGGTCGTACTTCAAATTTTGTCCGATTTTCAAAAGGGAAGAATTCCAAAGCGATTGAAAAGCAGCCAATTCTTGTTGGCATTTTTCCCGATCTTCAGACAAAGGAATGTACCACGCCTTCCCAGCTTGAACCGAAAAAGAAAGACCCACCAGTTGTGCCGTGAGCGGATCCACTCCGGTGGTTTCTGTATCAAAGCAAAATTCTGGATGAGCCAAGATTTCTTTCACCAAATCTTGGGCTTCTGCCGAAAGTGGAAGAACCGCTTGGTAACTCACCGTTTCGGGCTGAAAAGATTGAAAATGGATGGAATTCTCCATTTCTTCCTCCATCGAGTTGGGTGTGTCAGAAGGAATTTGCTGGTTGAACAAATCAAATCCACCGGCAGCATTTGAAGGTTCGGTGGCAGCTGGAACATCGGAAGCATTGAACGACCCATTTGCGTACATTTTCAATTTGGGCAACAGCGAACGAAACTCCAATTCTACAAAAATCTTTTCTAAAATCTCCAAATGGGGAGGGGTAATGGTTAGGGCATCATCATCAAATTCCACCGGAGAGTCTAAATGAATGGTCGCTAACTCCTTGCACAGGAGTGCGTGCTCGCGCTGACCCTCTAATTTCTTTATAAATTTTGCGGGAACACTCGTCAAATTTTCAAAGATATTCTCGATGCTTCCGAAGGTACCGACCAACTCTTTGGCCGATTTTTCCCCAATCCCGGGCACACCGGGAATATTGTCAACCGCATCTCCCCACAAACCCAACACATCGGCAACGAGAGCGGGCTCGGCAACGTTCCATTGTTCGCACACTTTGGCGGGGTCGAGAATTTCAGGCGGATTGCCTTGACGACCGGGTTTGAGCAAGAAGATATGCGGTGAAACCACCTGAGCATAATCCTTGTCGGAGGTCATCATATAAACGTGATACCCTTTTTTTTCGGCTTTTTTGGCCATGGTCCCGATCAAGTCATCGGCTTCAAAACCATCTTTTTCAATCAGGGGAATTCCGAAATTTTTGATTATTTCTTTGATGTAAGGCAAAGCGCTCCGAATTCCGTCGGGCATCTCTTCCCGATGCGCTTTGTAATCGTTAAATTTTTCATGCCGAAACGTTGGAGCAGACGTATCAAAAGCAACCGCCAAATGGGTAGGAGCGTCTTTGTGAATAACATCAAAAAGCAATTGAGTAAATCCAAAAATAGCCGACGTATTGACCCCCTTGGAGGTAATTCTAGGGTTTTGACCGTAGGCAAAATACGCTCGATAAATCAACGCCATGGCGTCGAGAAGGTACAATTTTTTCAAAAATTTTTTTTAACAAAAATACCTTCAAGTTGGTACAATTTTTGTAATTTTTTTAACAAGTTCAACTCAATTGTATTCCATTATTTTTTATATTGAAAAAAAGTTTTACCTTTGTCAACAGAAATTTTATTATGAAAATTCGTAATTCGTTACTTGGAAACGTTTCGTTTTTGCTTCTCTTCATTTTTTGGGGGTGCACGAGCGAAAGCCAATACCTGTCCAACAAAATGGATGGATTTTGGAAGATTACCAGCATTCGCGACGAATACGAATTGGGAGGCTTTCCCAACTACCCTGGCAGAACTGCCATTTTTAACATTGACTATCTTGATTCCCTTCACTACTCGGAATTGAAATCAATCTACCTGGAGAAGTACAACAAAGGAGCGGGGAAAGCTACAGGATACATTTCTTATTACGGAACAAATCCAACCAAATTGATCGACAATTGGTGCATGTCTGAGCCTTTTGATTCCTTGGGGGGTGGTTTTTTCAACAATTCCGACACAACGGGGTTTCTGAGTATTTATCTTTCTAAATCTGCTGGGGCACGTTACTCCGTAAAAATAAGCAACAGGCAACGTCAAACTTGGATAAGCAGGTTCATGTACCGGGGAAAATGGGTAAGAAGAACCATTGAAATGGAAAGGGATCGACAATGAGAAAACATTGGCTGCTTCTTTTTATTTTAATTCCGTGTTTGACCTTTGCTCAGGTACCCACCAACACGGTTAGAAATATTTCTGTTCGCAAGTTTTTGAACAAAACCATGATTGTGTTCGATTACCAAAGAGGAACGGGTAGCAATATTGCGGCCGATAGTTTTGTTGTTCAATTGCATACCTTATCCAGTGTTTGTGCACCAACGAATTGCCTTCCAACCAATGGTGAATTTTTCAAAAATTCGGCCACAAAAAACGTGAATTACTCCGATTTTCAGTCAAAGACCTGTGGCTCAAATAACCTGCTTTGCTTGAAATTCAGGATGAAAACCACAGGATTAGGAGCAAGTACCAGAGATACCGTGATTGTGAATTGCGTCGACACCATCAATTTGGGAGTTATTGTTTACACGGCCAGAGGAACCCAGTATAAAACCAATGGGTACAATTGCACGAGCCCTAATATTGAACCGAAAATTTGGACAGCCGCTTCCGCTTTCGTTGGAATTGACTCCATTCCATCCAATCAGGTTAGTAACCTTTCCATTACGGGCATCGACAGCAGTTTTTTCACGGTAAACTGGCGCAATAGTTTTTCCGATTCGGTATTGGTTTTAGGATTTACGGATACGGCAAGTTCGGTCACCTTCACCAATCCTACCAACGGGGCTGATTACAGCAGTGGAAGCACCAACGACTACTCTTTAGCACCCACCACGGGTCCTGGAAATTGGCGGGTTTTTTATTCTGGAGCAAATGCCAATCCGGGAGGAACGCAATCCTTGCAAATCTTCAATATCCCAACCAGCAAAACCAATCGATTTCACATTCGAATTCTTGCCTACAACAAAGATACCAGCAGCGGTTGTACCTACGATTTGGTTAACAACAATGCCTATTTTACCAGTACGGTTCCGAGCATTTCAACCAAGTTAATGCCCACTCCTCCTTCCGATAGCATCACAGGATTTACCTTGGATGGTTTTGATTCCGTTTCGGTGGATGTTTCCTTTGTTCTTCCGGAATGCGATAGCTTTCTCTTGGTTTACTCAGCCACCGGTTTTCCCGCATTTCACCCCAGCGGTTACTACCAAACTACTACCGACAGCAATTCCATCTCCATTGGCAGTTTCGACACGCTTCGAAACAACAGTTTCCGAGTTATTTTTAAAGGCTCTGGATATGCGGGTCAAACCAAATCCCTAAAAATCAATGGCCTTCAACCTGATCAATACGTTTATTTGACCTTGTTTGTTTTTAACTCCAATGGACAAGGATTTGAAAACTTCAACACCAATTCGCAAACGCTTCGTTCCTATACCGATGCCAATTACCCATCGAATTGCCCCGTTTATCAAGGTTCTTTTTCCAACATTTCCAACATTGGAGGTGTAAATTTCTTTGAGTACACCATTGCTTGGGATAAGGGCATCAATACAACACGAACGTTGGTGGTATTGAGTCAAAACGGACCAATCACCGGCAATCCCGATGAAAAAAGGGAGTATTTTTCTTCGGATCAGTTTGGAGCGGGAGACGAATTGGCGCCCGGCGAATACATTGTTTATGACGATACCAGTACGTTTGTTACCGTAACCGACATTCCCCGTTTAGGTCCATCAACTCCCATTTATTTTAAACTTTACAGCTTCAACGGCACCAAAATTTCCGAGTTGAATCCAGATAGTTCCAATACCTATTACAACATTTACTGCACCTTAGACTCCTTTCTTTTACCGGTTGAACTCAAATCCATAAGGGCTTATTCGGAAAAAGATTCGGTCATTTTTCAATGGGTAACCGCTACAGAAAAAAACAATCAAGGATTTCTGGTGCAATGGAGCCCTAATGGGAAATCTTGGTACAACGACGCTTTCATTGAAGGAAAAGGAAACTCATCTTTTGAAAACCATTACCGTTGGTCCAAACCGTTGAACGACCTCCCTTACAAATTTTTTGTGCGCTACCAACAAGTAGATTTCAACGGAAAAACATCCACCTCGCCTGCATTTTCCATTGTGGGATTGAAGCCAGAACAACCTTTTCAATTCAACCAAAACCAAGAATTGTCCTTCCTACCCATGCGTACAGGAAAATTGGAGTACCACATTTTCAATCAGTTGGGAATTCCAGTAAGAAGCGGTAGCATTTTCGCACAACAAAACGAGCGGATGATCCTTCCCACCCAAAATCTACCAGCTGGAAATTATTTCATTCGCGCAGAAAGCAATGCCCATTTCTTAACTCCGTTCAAGTTTTCCATTTTCCGATGAAGGTCCTCTTTTTCTTTTTGCTCTTTTTTACATTTTTCACATCGGCAGCCCAATACCGAAGAAAAAATCAGCTTTTTAATTCCTTGGAACTTCCTCCATTCCCCAAAAAAGTATTCGAAGTTGGTGGATTTTTGCAATTGGGGAGCTACCAAGGAGATCTCAATCCTTCCAATTTTACTTTTGTTTCATCCGACCCCGGTATCGGATTTTTCATCAAAAGAAATCCTGTTACCTTACTTCCCAACAACACCTTCCGAAGAAGCAGAACGGTAAAACGAGTATTCAATGGCGAAATCTTCGGAGCGTATCAAAATTTATCTTTCAAAGATCAAAACATCAACGACTTAAGGAATATCAATCCTTTTTGTTACCTCTCAAATCAAAAAAGAAATCTCTCTTTCTCTACCAATGTTTTTCAACTTGGGGTAGACTTGGAATACAATCCCTTTATCGTTGGAAACCAAAACTTTTTTGCACCGTATGTAGTGGGAGGTGTTTCCGGAATATTATTCAATCCAAGAGCTACCTATACTTTAGATGGTGTAACGAAAACCGTTAACCTAAAAGATGTTCAAACGGAAGGCATCAAATACCTCAATGTTTCCAGTGTTTTAAACATGGGAATTGGAGTTCGATACGTTTCCGAATTGGGGTACACCATTGGCATTGAATTGTTCCAAAATTTCACCCAAACCGATTATCTCGATGATGTTTCCCGCTTTTACCCGGTTGATTTCTCGAGTTTAACCCCCGAACAAATTCTTCTGTCTGCAAGAGGAATTGAACTCAATAAAGATTTTATCGCTTCCGGTTACTCCTCTTCTTGGCTGAAAAACAACCCAGAAATCGTTAAAAGATATGCCGGAAAACGTCGAGGCGACTCCTACGACAAAGATGCATTTTGGAATTTGAAAATTTCCTATTCGCAAATTTTGAAACTGCGCCGATAAAAATTAACTTTGGAGAAATCGAACCCATCATGAAAAAACATTCGCTTCTCCTCCTTTCCCTCACCCTTCTCCTCTTCATCGGTTGTTCCAAGGAAAAACAACTGGCCAAACGAATGAACGGCGATTGGAACATCGATTTGTTGGAATACAAAACCAACCTTACCGACACCACTTCGGGGGCCGTCATTCCCGTTACAGGTTCGAGTGAAAATGCTGGAAGCGTTACCTTCAATGCAACCGAAAAAACAGGAGGTTACTCCATCGATGCCAGCACCAAAGCCATCAACCTAACCCTTCCAGGCTTCCCCAATCCCATCATTGTACCATCAACCCGAATCACTGCCGCTGGAAATGGAACGTTTACCAATACCGAGAATACCGTAACCATCATCGACGGGCAACGTGCGCCAAAAGTGTTTAAGGTTATTTCTTCAGAAAAAACCACCATGCTTTTGGAAACCGATGAAACCACCCGCGTTGATTCACTCAACCTGAATCTGGTGATTAACCTTTCCCTGCATCTTACCAAAAAATAAGTGGAGTCTGCCTCAGAAGAAGAATTCAACGAATTTTTCAGTGCTGTTCTTCCCGATTCCGTTTCCCGGGCTGAAGAGCCTTCCTCAACCCGTTTTTCTTCTGAATTCCTAAAATCGTTTCCCTTTTCCTTGCATGCCGAACAAGACGATGCGCTTCGGCAAATGATCGATTACTTAAACAGGCCCACCGATCGGGAGGTATTTATCCTCAAAGGAGCGGCCGGAACCGGGAAAACCTCCCTCGTTTGCGGCCTCATTAAATTCCTTACGGCCAAAGGCCACCCTACTTTCTTGGCCGCCCCCACCGGACGTGCTGCACGAGTGTTTAGCAACAAAGCCAATGCCGACGCTTGCACCATTCACCACCTCATCTACCGCCCCCTCGACGAGTTCAACGAGTCGGGCGACCTCACCAAAATTCGATTCGAACTCAAAATGGAAGACGCCGGGAAAAAGGGATTCTATTTCATGGATGAAGCGTCCATGATTTCCGACTCTCCCACCACCGAAGGTCTGTTCCAATTTGAATCGCTCCTCGACGACCTGATCAAATTCGTGTATTTCCAACAACCCGGAAACAAGCTCATCCTCATGGGCGACGATGCCCAGCTACCCCCCGTTTCCGAATCGTTCTCCCCCGCCCTTCGGGCTTCCCATTTTCTGGACCGGAAAAGCATCCCATCAACCACGTACGAACTGGTTACCGTGCAACGTCAAGCCCGGCAATCGTCCATCCTTTCCCATGCCCACGAAATCAAAAAACTCCAATCTCTGGAGCATGAATCCCTCTTTTTTGAACCCGATTTCGACGAAGAAGTAGCCGAAATTCCGAATCTTAAAGATGCCGTTAACGCGTTTGTAGAAGCATACCTCCACCAACCCGACGAGACCATCTTCCTCACTTATTCGAACGCCATGGCACTCAAAATCAACCAAATGATTCGACAGCGCATTTGGGGAGAAATTCCAGAAATTCCTTTACCCGGAGAAAAACTATTGGTGGTTCGAAACCATTACAAATCGTCGGGACCGGAAGCCGAAATGATCGCCAATGGCGAACAATGCCACCTGCTGAAAATCAAAGAAACTTCCATCCACGAACATTTGGGGTTGGAATGGGCCGATCTTGAGCTGGAGATCGACACTTATCGAGGAAAAGAATTTTACCAATACCGTTCCCTCCTTTCCCTGTTGAATCGACGAGAACCACGCATGTTGGAGGAAGAATACAAACTCTTGTTGATGTGGAGCCGAAGGGAACAAAAACTGGCTGAAAAGCAAGGAAGAAAAGATCGCAGCTTCCTGTACATCAACGCCTTGCAACTGAAATACGGTTATTGCATTACCGGACACAAGGCGCAAGGTGGCGAATGGAAAACCGTTTTTCTCCTCCCCGAAAAACCCTACGGTTCCATTCAAAGCTACACCAAATGGTTGTACACCACTTTCACCCGTGCTTCCCAAAAAATTTATCTGGTTGGAAATAAATAAAACCAAATGTTGGAACAAATCAGAGAGTATTGCCTGTCTAAACCCGGTGTAACCGAAGACATGAAATGGGGCGACCACCTGGTTTTTTCGGTTGGGTTAAAAATGTTCGCCATTTTCGGGCTCGACCAAACACCCATCAACGCAAGTTTTAAAACCGATCCCGAAACGTTTGAAGAACGCTGCCAAGAAGATCGTTTTTACCCCGCTCCCTACTTGGCCAGAGACACCTGGGTGGGCACTTCCGACTTGGAACAGCTCAGCTGGAACGAATGGAAAACGTTTTTGGATGAAGCTTATCAACTAAAATTTAATCGGCTTCCCAAAAAACTTCAGCTTCAGCTATTGGAAGCCGGCAACCGATAAACCGCCAACAACGTATGGCTGTACCACTTGGAAGGCCTTTTCTTCAACCAAGGATTTAACTTTTTGATGGCCCACTTTAAAGGCCGATAAACCACGGACTGAACCGCATTCAAAGGTTGGTGAACTTTGGGATTGAATCCTCCCACATAGGCGCAAGCCAACAACTCCCAACCCATTTCTTGCGCAACTTGTTTGAAATAGGAAATCCGCATGCTTTTTAAAACGTGGGCCTTCTGATTTTTCTGATCGAAAAGGAAGGCAAAGGGAATTCTTAAAAATCGTTTATTGGGAACGGTAACCATCATCAATCCGCCATCGGAAACCCATGCTGATTGCCGTTTTAGAACTTCAGTTGGATCGGGGAAGTGCTCGATAAAACCGATGGAAAGAACCAAATCAAACTTATTCGATGGTTCTGTTTTAAAAAAATCTCCTTGAATTAATGCTCCCACCGGTGTTCCCGACGACTTGAAAAAATCGGTCATGGGAGAAAAATCGCGAACAAAATCAATGCCGTTGGCAACAGCTCCGAAACGTTGAGAAAGGAAATGCAAATACCGACCCGGGAAGCAACCAACTTCAAAGATTTGTTCCATTTTCTTCCGTGAAAAAGCCGGCAATGAATCGAAAAATGGAAGGAAATCGGCAAATTGTTTTTCCAAATTGCGATTTATGAGAGAAGCATTTTCAAAATGTTTCTCCCAATACGTTTCATTCGTAAGCGGTTCCATGTTCGCGTAAAAGTAACGGAAGATTGATGGGTAAAAAAGAAAAAAGAGGGACCATTGCCCCTCTTTTGAATTATTGAATGATGCCCAATTCTCGACCAACCTTGGTGAAGGCTGCAACGGCATGATCGATGTGATGAACCTCGTGAGCAGCCGAAATTTGAACTCGAATTCTCGCTTGATCCTTTGGAACAACGGGATAGAAGAAACCAATCACGTAAATGCCTTCTTCCAACAACCGGTCGGCCATCACTTGGCTCAACTTCGCATCGTACAACATGATGGGAACAATGGCACTATCGCCGTCTTTGAAATCAAAACCGGCCGCTTTCACGCCCGCTTTGAATCGGTTCACATTGGCTTCCAATTTATCGCGCAAAGCGGTTGTTTCGGTTAACATGTTGAACACCTCGATCGAGGCTCCCACAATCGAGGGCGCCAATGAGTTGGAGAACAAATAAGGGCGACTGCGTTGGCGCAGCATTTCAATGATTTCCTTGCGGCCGGTGGTGTAACCGCCCATTGCTCCACCCAGCGCTTTACCCAACGTACCGGTAATGATGTCAATTTTGCCCATTACTCCGCACAATTCCGGCGTTCCACGACCAGTTTTGCCGATAAATCCGGCTGCGTGGCACTCGTCAACCATGGTCAATGCTTCGTATTGATCGGCCAAGGCTACAATTTTATCCAACTGCGCCACGTATCCATCCATGGAGAACACCCCGTCGGTTACGATGATGATGTTGCGGTGACCGGCTGCCTTGGCCTCTTTCAAGCGAGCTTCCAAATCGGCCATGTCGTTGTTGTTGTATCGGTAGCGAGCGGCTTTGCACAAACGCACCCCATCGATGATGGAAGCGTGGTTCAAAGAATCGGAAATGATCGCATCTTTTTCATTGAAAAGTGGCTCGAAAACCCCTCCATTTGCATCGAATGCTGCAGCATACAAAATGGTATCGTCGGTTTGATAGAACGATGCAATTTTCGCTTCCAACTCCTTATGAATGTCTTGGGTACCACAAATAAAGCGCACCGACGACATGCCGAAACCATGGGTATCGATGGCGCGTTTAGCGGCTTCCACCACGCGAGGATGAGAGCTCAAACCCAAGTAGTTGTTGGCGCAGAAATTTACAACTTCCTGTCCACCGGCAATGGTAATATCGGCTCCTTGAGGGCCAGTAATGATTCGTTCTTTTTTGTACAAACCGGCTTCTTCAATTTCTTTCAGCTCCGCTTGCAAAATGGGTTGTAACGTTTTATACATGTTGTTTTCTATTTAATACGCTAAAGCAAAAAGCACTCTTCCTTCCGATGGATTTCCGGTAAGAATACAGTTTCCTGATTCTTTCTTTCGATCCAACGGAATGCAACGGATGGTTGCTTTGGTTAATTCTTTGATTTTTTGTTCGGTTTCAGGCGTACCGTCCCAGTGGGCCGAAATGAATCCGCCTTTTTCCTTCAACAGACCCAAGAACTCGTCCCAAGAATTTGCTTCTCGGGTATTTTCAGTTCTGAAATGAAGTGCACGTTGGTACAAATTCTGTTGAATCTCTTCCAATAAATTTTCAATGGCATCTACGGCACCGTCAATGCTCCATTGCATTTTCTCTTTGGTATCGCGGCGAGCCACTTCAATTTGCTGATTTTCTTTGTCTTTGCCTCCACAAGCAATGCGTACAGGAACTCCGGTCATTTCGTATTCGGCGAATTTCCAACCTGGGCGGTGGGTATCGCGATCATCAAATTTTACGCTGATGCCGCGCTTCTTGAGTCCATCAATGGTCGGTTGCAAATAAGCGCGGACTTCTTCCATCTGTTCTACCGATTTGTAGATGGGTACCATCACCACTTGCAGTGGAGCCAAACGAGGTGGCAGCACCAATCCCTCATCGTCGGAGTGGGTCATGATCAATGCCCCCATGAGGCGGGTTGAAACCCCCCAAGAAGTAGCCCAAACGAATTCTTCTTTTCCTTCTTTGTTGGTGTATTTTACGTCGAAAGCCTTGGCGAAATTCTGTCCCAAAAAGTGGGAGGTACCTGCCTGCAAGGCCTTTCCATCTTGCATGAGCGCTTCAATGCAATAGGTTTCTAAGGCTCCAGCAAAGCGCTCATTGGCCGATTTGATTCCTTTGACCACGGGCACAGCCATAACATTCTCGGCAAAATCGGCATATACTTCTAACATTTTTTCGGCTTCTTCCACGGCTTCTTCGCGGGTAGCGTGAGCGGTATGCCCTTCTTGCCACAAAAACTCGGTGGTGCGCAAAAACAAACGGGTTCTCATTTCCCAACGAACCACGTTGGCCCATTGGTTGATGAGCAGTGGAAGGTCGCGGTAGCTTTTGATCCAATCGCGGTAAGTGTTCCAAATGATGGTTTCCGAGGTGGGACGAACGATCAATTCTTCCTCTAGCTTGGCCTCGGGATCAACTTCAATTCCACCTGCACCATCGTTTCTCAATCGGTAGTGGGTTACTACGGCGCACTCCTTTGCAAAACCATCCACGTGAGCGGCTTCTTTGGAGAAAAAGGATTTGGGAATGAACAAGGGAAAGTAAGCGTTCACGTGCCCGGTTTCCTTGAATTTATCGTCGAGCACACGCTGCATTTTTTCCCAAATTCCAAACCCATACGGTTTGATGACCATGCATCCTTTTACTTCGGTATAATCGGCCAAACCGGCTTTTCGAACCAAATCGATGTACCATTGGGAATAGTTTTCGGAGCGTGACGTAATTTCTTTTGCCATGAATCATTTTTTTAGGAAACCAACGAAGGACTTCCATCGTTCTCTGGATGCAAAGATAACTTTTTGCCGTATTTTTACCCATGAAACCTAACGTTATGAAGGCAGTATTTTTTTTCGCCCTGATGGGCTGGATGATTTCCAGCTGTTCAAGCTCGAAAATTGCGAGCAGCGAAACCGATTGGGATGACACTTATGTTCGTACTTCCCGAGAAAAAAAGGAAGATTCTTCCTCTACTCGTGCCACTAAAACCATCGTTTCCAATCAAATTGCACCCCAACCGCGGGAGCGTTTGACCACGTTTTATGGTCCTTTCATGCCGGGTTATGCTCCATTTTCTCCATTTGGTTACAACCCTTATGGCTATTATTCCGATCCTTTCGGATACACGTTTGGAAGCCCCATGTTTTATGGCTCGTATTACGATCCCTACCGGTACAATCCATGGGGACCTCCTGTAGGCCGGGTTCCAAGTGGAAATACCCCATTACCAAGCAGACCAACTCGCCCAACTCGCCCAACGTCACCTCCCATCAATACCCAAAATTGGAACACTACCAACGGCTCCCGTCCAGGTTCCGGTTCCCGAGGCGGTTGGAACGGCGGAAGTAGCGGTTCAGGAAATTCTGGATTCAATTCAGGCAGTTCATTCAACAAACAAAATTCAAATTTTAACTCCGGCGGCTCTGGTGGATTTTCAAATCCCTCTTCAGGAGGAAGCGCGCGTCCATCTACCGGCGGAAGAGGAGGTCGATAATGCGTATCATTTTTACAATCTTGGGAATTGCAGCTAGCATTTCCCTTTCAGCTCAAAGTATTTACGATGCCGTTTCGGCTTCGACCAGCCGCAGCAGTTCCACTGCACGCGTTGCAGGGATGGGCGGCGCCTACGGAAGTACCGGACCAGAAATTGGGGCATTATCAACCAACCCGGCAACGTTAGGACTCTTCCGAACGGATGTCTTTTCCTTTACCTCCAATCTGCAATCGAATCGAGGCAACACCGAATTTTGCGGAAATAGAGACACCTACCGAAAATCGAATTTTGGATTTACCAGCATGGGTTTTGTAAAGGGCCGCGATTTTGAAGACACTTCTCGCTCCTTGAAGTCCATGAACTATGCCTTCACCTTCAATCGCAACAATACCTTCCGGGAATATTTCTCGGCAGGTGGAGTGGAAGTAGGAAACTCCATGGTCGATTTTTTCGCTGCGCAAGCCAACGACCCCAGAAACGGAAGCCGTTCAACCCAATTTTTGGCCAACAATGTCCCTTTTCTTTACGAGTCTTATTTGGCCAACCAAACTAACCTCATTACCAACTTAAATTCTATCGATTTCACACCAATTTACAACACAAATGCAGCCTTGAGAAAATCGGTTGTTTCCGCTCAACGAGGCAATCAATTCAACTTCTCTTTTTCGGCTGGTGGGAACATCAACGATAAATTGTACATCGGAGGATCGGCCAACGGCGAATACCTTCGCATCAATTACGAGAATATTTTTAAGGAAGAAGATCAAAAGGATACCATTACCAATTTCGGTTCATTTACCTTCCAAACCAACACCAATTTTTCAGGATTCGGTGCATCATTCAATTTAGGCGGAATTTATGTTGTTCAACCTAACCTCCGAGTTGGGTTCGCCTACAAATCCCGAACCTCCATCAGTGCTTTTGATTCCTACAGTACTCGAATGACTTCTGACTTGGATTCCATTGGTCCTTTTCAAGAAAGATCTATTGAATACAACGGTTCTTACACCCTTTTCCTTCCCGATCGTTTCACGTTTTCTGCCACGCAATTGTTCGATAAAATCGGTTTGGTTTCAGCAGATTTAGACATCACCAACATGAGGCGAATGGAATTTCGTTCCGACGGTGATCCCTTTGCTTTCGATGATTTGAATCAAACCATCCAAGATTCATTGGGAACAGCCATAGCGTTGCGCATCGGCGGGGAGTACCGCTTCGACAAAAAATATTACGGCCGTGCTGGTTTCCGTTATCAAACCATGGGCTGGGCAACCGATAACCAAGTGGACAATGTGCGTTACGCCCTTTCATTGGGTTTAGGCATCAAAAACGACAATGAAATCATCGATTTAGCTTTGGTTCAAAACATTTACCAAACCAGTTTCACTCCGTTTATCGGTTACAATTTAACTGGCCCGAAAGCTCGAGCGAACATTCTCCCCGTTGCCATCATGCTCACCATTACCTCTAAAATTTAAGATGAGCCAAACATCTCACCAATACGACCAAGTTATTCAACGTTGCAAGGAGTTATTTGAGAAGAAAAATCATGATTACGGCTCTGCGTGGCGAATTTTACGACCATCGTCCTTAACCGATCAAATCTTCATCAAGGCAAATCGAATTCGCACCATTCAAGAAACCGGAAACAGCCAAGTAGGCGAAGGCATTGAAGATGAATTCGTAGGTATCATCAACTATTGCGTGATGGCCTTGATTCAGCTCACTGAACCGGCACACGAAGGCAGCACCCATGAAAGCAACGATTGGTTGATGGGAAGATATGGAAGTTGGGTTTCTAAAACCAAAGCGTTGATGGAAGCCAAAAACCACGATTATGGGGAGGCTTGGAGAGACATGCGCATCAGCTCACTTACCGATCTCATTTTAATGAAACTGCTTCGGGTGAAACAAATTGAAGACCACAAAGGGAAAACCTTGGTGTCTGAAGGTTTAGAAGCCAATTTTCAAGACATGCTCAATTATTCGGTTTTCGCCTTAATTTTGATGCGAGAAGAAGTAAAATGATACAAAAAGCGGGTGCAAAGTTGGTGAAACGATTGATGTTTTCTACCGTTGGATTGGCAACTTATCCGGGCATCAACCTGTTGAACAAATTGGAATGGAGCGGTACCGAACACCTTAAAAATCTTCCAAAAACCAACGTTTTATTCGTTTCCAATCACCAAACCTATTTTGCCGACGTGATTTGTTTTTTGCAAGTCTTTGCAGCGGTAAGAAATCGGAGAGAGAAAAAATTGGGATTACCCACTTATTTGTTAAATCCGGAAATCAACGTGCAATTTGTAGCTGCCGAGGAAACGATGAAGAGCAGTTGGTTGGCCAGAATTTTCACCTTAGCCGGCGCCATTACCGTGAAAAGAAGTTGGCGTGCAGCCGGCCAAAACGTTCAACGTGGACTGGACGAAAACGCCGGAGACAAAATTGGTGACGCGTTGAAAAACGGATGGCTCATCAACTTCCCCCAAGGAACTACCAAAGCATTCGCCGAAGGCCGAAAAGGAACCGGCTACATCATCAAAGAACACCAACCCTTGGTTGTTCCCATCACCATCAACGGGTTTCGAAGAGCGTTTGATAAAACGGGATTAAAACTGAAAAAAAGAGGAACACGGTTAAGGATTACGTTTCATCAACCCATGAAATTCAATGCAGATTTACCTGCAGAAACCATTCTTCAACAAGTGATGACCGCCATTGGCCAATGCGGAACCTTAAAGTTTACCCCTTCGAATTAAGAAACTGCTCTACTCCCATTTGCTCGAGTTGAGCCGCATCTTTCTCTACTTTCTCTCGAAGAGAAATCTTGTAATCCATCAACTTCTTGGCCACTTCAGCTTCTGAAAGAGCAACAATTTGGGCGGCAATGATCCCTGCGTTCAACGCACCGTTTAATGCCACGGTTGCTACCGGAACGCCACCAGGCATCTGCAGAATAGAAAGAATGCTGTCCCAACCATCGATGGAATTCCGAGATAAAATGGGTACACCAATAACGGGCAATGCAGTTAACGAAGCCACCATGCCAGGAAGATGAGCTGCCCCACCAGCACCGGCAATGATCACTTGCAAGCCACGTTGGGCAGCCTCTGAAGCATAACTCACCATTCTCTCGGGAGTACGATGGGCCGAAACCACAGAAATTTCTACCGAAACACCCATCGAAAGAAGAAAATCATGTGCTTCTTTCATGATGGGCAAATCCGAAGACGAACCCATGATAATTCCTACTTTCGCTGATGAACTCATAATGAAATGGCTTTTAAAGTTTGATGAACCAATTGACTT
>CANHCV010000038.1 GCA_947459245.1 Bacteroidota bacterium | reverse complement strand
GTTTGCCCCAAATTGGCACCAACATCGATCACCCGTTGCACTTTTTGGGGCATCTCCTTGGCATAGAATTTCATGAGTCGACGTGAGAAAACCCATTTTTCGTTCCATTCAATGATTTGTCGGATAAGGGAAATGCGCAATTGGTTCAGCATAGTTTTAGTTTAAATTGGGGTCGATGGGGTAACGGGTTAATTCAGAAAAGGTTCCGCCTAAACTTTTGAGGACTTTTTTCCAAAGTTGATCAACGTCGGGGTCGAAAACAAAAGGAGTCGGAACTTGAGCAACTACCCAACTGTCGTTTTCACATTCATCGCGCAACTGACCAACTTTCCATCCCGAATATCCCAAAAGGACTTTTACCTGTGATTTTTCGGCCAAGCCTTGATCAATCAACTCGAACAGTCGTGTAAAATCGCTGCTCCACCACAAATCAGAAGTAACTTCGATGCTTTTGGGGAGTAAGCCAAGACCTAAATTGTGCAGGAAAAAAATAGTGTCTTGTTGAACAGGTCCTCCAAGGAAAACCGTTAATTCCATTCCCTCAGGTACATCGATGAGTTCCGATAATAGAACTTCGGAAAGCGGTTTGTTAACCACGAAGCCAATGGTTCCTTGCTCGTTATGCTCTACCAATACCAAAACACTCCTGAAAAATTGAGGGTCTTGGAGGTAGGGTTCGGAAACCAAAAATCCACCGGCTTGAAGTGAAAATGTGGGTTTTGAGGACATTAATCAGGCTGGTGGAATGGGTATTCCCAAGAAGTTGGCGGATTAAGATTCTCTTTGATGGTGCGAGCGCTAACCCAACGCGTCAAATTCATGGCCGCTCCTGCCTTGTCGTTGGTACCTGAAGCTCTTCCTCCCCCGAAAGGTTGTTGTCCAACTACAGCGCCCGTAGGCTTGTCGTTGATATAGAAATTTCCGGCACTGTGACGAAGTTTATCGGTAGCTAACTGAATCGCATAGCGATCGGTTGAAAGGATTGCACCGGTTAGGGCATAGGGAGATGTTTGATCCACCAAATCCAATGTAGCTTCAAATTGGTTGTCTTCGTACACGTAAATGGTTAGAACTGGACCAAAGATTTCTTCACACATGGTGCGGTATTTGGGATCGTTCACCTGAATAACGGTTGGTTCAATAAAGTAACCTTTGGATTTATCGTAATTTCCGCCGGCGATAATGGTTTGGCCATCGGACTTTGCACGATCGATGTAGGCGGAAATGGTATTGAACGAGTTTTCGTCGATCACCGCATTGATGAAGTTGGTAAAATCTTCAACAACACCCATTTTCATTCCGTTCAAATGTTGAACGAGTAACTCTTTAACCGCTGGCCAAATGCTGGCTGGAACATAAGCTCTGGAAGCTGCAGAACACTTTTGCCCTTGGTATTCGAAGGCACCACGGCTCAATGCGGTGGCCACAACTTCAGGTTTTGCCGAGGCATGAGCAACGACAAAATCTTTTCCTCCTGTTTCCCCAACGATGCGAGGGTAGCTTTTGTATTTGGGAAGGTTATTTCCAATGGTTTGCCAAAGTGTTTGAAACGTTTCGGTTGAACCCGTAAAATGCAATCCAGCGAAATCTGGGTGACTAAACACCACTTCTCCAGCTTCACGGCCTCCAACGAGCACCAAATTGATAACACCATCGGGGAGGCCGGCTTCTTTGTACAATTGCATCAAGAAATAGGCCGAATAAATTTGGGTTTCGGATGCTTTCCAAACCACGGTATTTCCCATCATGGCTGGTGCACAAGCCAAATTGGCGCAAATTGAAGTGAAGTTGAATGGAGTAAGTGCAAAAATGAATCCCTCCAAAGCGCGGTATTCGCTGCGATTCCAGGTCAATGGTAAACTTTCAGGTTGCTCTCGGTAAATTCCATCGGCATACTGAACGTTGAATTTTAAAAAGTCGATCAACTCGCAAGCAGCATCGATTTCGGCTTGGAATGAATTTTTGGATTGGCCCAACATGGTTGATGCGTTGATTAAAAAGCGGTAGGGGCCAGCTAATAAATCAGCCATTCTTAAAAAGATTGCTGCCCGTTGTTCCCAAGGTAAATTTTCCCAATCTTTTTTGGCTTTCAAAGATGCTTCAATGGCCATTTGAACGTGGCTGGCATCGCCCCGGTGATAGTGGGCAATGGTGTGCTGATGGTCGTGTGGAGGAGCAATGCGTTTGGTGTTGCCAGTACGAATTTCTTTTCCTCCTATAATCATTGGAATATCAATGACTTTAGACCGAAGTTCTTCAAGTGTTTCTTTAAGTTTTTTTCTTTCAGATGAACCGGGAGCATAGCTCATTACGGGTTCGTTTTTTGCGATGGGCGGAGTGAAAATGCCAAATGCCATAAGGTAATTTTTTTTGCAAAGTTAATGCTTAAGCAACAATCCTAATCTTGAATTTGTTCTACCCAAGAAAAATCCATTTGCCGTTTCTTTAAGTCAATTTTTTTAATTCGAATCTTCACTTTATCCCCCATGGTAAGGGTGTTTCCCCAACGACGTCCTACCAGTTGAAATCCATTTTTTTCGAGGAGGTATCGATCGTCTCGAACATCGGCCAAGCGAACCAAACCTTCGGCTAAGTTGAAGCCAATTTCTACATAAAAACCAAAGTCTTTAATTCCACTAATCACCCCTTCAAACTCCTCACCAATGCGATCGGTGAGCATTTCCAATTGCTTGTATTTCGTACTTGCTCGTTCTGCTTTTGCGGCCGCCATTTCACGTTCGGAGCTCTTTCTACAGGCCTTTTTCAAATCCTCTATGTGCGGTAGGTTATGAAGGTTTTCTTGTAAATATTCGTTCAAAAGTCGATGTACAAGTACATCGGGATAGCGTCGAATGGGAGAGGTGAAATGCGAATAGTGGGTAAATGCAAGTCCGTAATGCCCGATATTTCCGGTGTCGTAAATGGCTTTTGCCATGCTTCGAATGCACATTTGCTCGATGATGCCTTTTTCGGGCTTCCCTTGTACTGCTTCCGTTAAGGCATTGATCGATTCAGCGATGTTTTTGCGGCTATTGATGTTTAAGGAGTAGCCGAAAAGTTCAACAAACTCCCTGAGCTGCTTGAGTTTATCGGGATCGGGTGAATCGTGAATCCGGTAAACAAACCGATCCCTGTACTTTCCATCCTTAAAATCCGACACCCAACGAGCCACTTGACGATTCGCCAAAAGCATGAAATCTTCGATCAACATGTGGGCATCTTTTCGGGATTTGTAGGTCACTTTTTCGATGTTTCCTTTTTCATCCAAAACGAATTTTACTTCAGGCTTCTCAAAAGAAATTGCTCCATTTGCAAATTTCTCTTTTCGTAACTTATGGGCTAGGTCGTTTAAAATATTTATTTCGTCGGAAAAATCACCTTTTTTAGATTCGATAATTTCTTGTGCTTCCTCGTAGGCAAAACGTCGATCCGAGTAAATGACCCCTTTCCCAAACCATTCTGAAATGATTTTTGCTTCTGGAGAAAGCTCAAAAACAGCCGAGAAAACCAGTTTTTCTTCATGGGGGCGCAGCGAGCAAACCCCGTTCGATAAATGTTCGGGCAACATGGGAATCACCCGATCAACCATGTAAACGGAGGTTGCCCGATTATAAGCCTCGCGATCTAAAAAAGAACCCGGTAAAACGTAGTGGCTTACATCGGCAATATGAACGCCAATTTCATAGTTTCCATTGGAGAGTTTTTGGAAAGAGATGGCATCATCGAAATCTTTTGCGTCGATTGGATCGATGGTGAAAGTGGTTGTTTTCCTAAAATCCCTTCTGTTTTTCAGATCTGCATTTGGGATCTTTAGCGATATTTTTTCGGCCTCTTGAAGAACTTCTTTGGGGAAACTCAACGGAAATCCGAATTCCAAGGCGATCCCTTTCATGGCGGTGTCGGATTCTGTTAGGTGAGAGAGGGATTCTACAACTTCTCCAAGAGGTTGTTTTTGTCCGTTTTCCCAGGAGATCAGTTTAACGATGACCGCTTGTCCGTCTTGAAGGTTTTTCGCTTGAATGAAAGGAATTTCGAAGTCGACTTGAATATTTTCGTCGTTGGGAACAAAGAAGGCGAAATTGGTGCGAATACGAAGGGTTCCCATGAATTGCTCTCGGCCGCGTTGGAGAATTGAAAGGACTTTTCCCTTCATGCGGCCGCCTCGTTTGAGTTTCAAAACTTCAATGGAAACGGTGTCACCCGGAAGAGATGTGCTTAAATTCCGCTCTTCTACCAAAACATCTTGATCCAATCCTTCAACGGAAACGTAACCTTCTCCCGATTTGCCCATCGAAATGATTCCTTCGGCCAATGAAATGGGCGGAAGCAAGAGGTATTTGCCACGATCGGGCATCTCCAAAAGTCCTTCCGAATGCAATTCGGTTAAAATTCGAATGATTTTGTTTCGCTCTTTGTCTTTAGAAATCATCAATCGTCCGGCAACTTCTTTGTAATTGAGAGGTTTTCCAGCTTCGTTTTCAAAGACTTTAAGGATGTAGCTGCGTAATTTTTTATCGGTTAATTTGGGGTTCTGTGCCATAAAATTGAGGGTACTCACCAAGTCGGAATGGAACGAAGGAGATTTTGGGTATAAAGGGATTTTGGGTGATTGAACAAATCCATGGAAGGTTGGATTTCTTCTATTTTTCCTTTGTTCAAGACGAGAATGTCATCGCAAAAGTACTGAACAACCGACAAGTCATGGGAAATAAAAACGTACGTGAGTTGAAGCTGTTCTTTTAAATCATTCAGTAAATTCAAAACTTGAGCTTGAACACTCACATCCAACGCTGCTACAGATTCGTCCAAGATCAAGGTTTGGGGTTCCATCATCAATGCTCGGGCAATAACCATTCGTTGCTTTTGTCCGCCACTGAATTGATGGGGATATTTAGAAAGCTCATTTTTGTTAATTCCAACGAGTTCAATGATTTCAATGGCTTTTTTTAAAGTTTCACTTTCGGTTTCATGAAAATGAATTCTCCGGGGTTCCATCAAGGCTTGCTGAATGGTTAATCGCGGGTTTAGGGCAGAATCTGGATTTTGGAAAATGTACTGAACGGACTTTCGGAAATCGGTTAATTCGGTTTGCGAGAAGTTTTGAATGTTTTTCCCATTCCAATAGATGTTGCCAGAGCTCGGTTGTTGAAGTCCGATGAGTGTTTTCGCTAAGGTTGACTTTCCTGAACCACTTTCTCCCACAATTCCCAAAGTTTTATTTTTGAAAATTTCAAAAGAAATGCTATCCAATGCCTTGAAAAATTTAGGGCGAGTGAATAGATTCCTTTTTTCGGAAAAAAATACACTTAAATTGTTGATTGAAAATAAAATAGATTGTTTAAATTCAACCTTTTCTTTAATATTTTGAATGCTGGTTTTTCCTTGAATAACATCCTCTACGGTGAGAAGGCGGTGTGGTTTTTCACCTAATTTGGGTTTTGTAAGAATCAGCCCTCGGGTATAATCGTGTTTGGGAGCATTCATGATTTGCGAAGTGGTTCCTTGCTCTACCAATTCGCCTTTTTTTAAAACCATCATTCGGTCGCAAATGGAAGCCACCAGCGGCAAATCATGAGAAATGAACAGGAGCGACAAAGGGCGAGTGGTGTTTCTGCGATTCTCGATCATTTCTTTGAGTAAATCCATCATTTCTGCTTGGATGCAAACATCCAAGGCAGTGGTAGGTTCGTCGGCAATGAGGAGTTGCGGTTGAGCTGCCAAAGCCATTGCCAAACAGACCCGTTGCTGCTGGCCGCCTGAAATTTGATGTGGGTAACGATCGTAAACAGACTCTGGATTCGGAATTTTTACTTCAATAAAAGATTGAATTGATTTGTTCTTAGCTTCTGAATTTGAAATGTTTGGAAAGTTTTTTTTATAAACTTCTTCCAATTGCTTTCCAAGTGTCATGGATGGATTCAAGGCCGACATGGGTTCTTGGAATACGAAAGATATTTCACGACCTCTCAAACCAATTTTTCCTTTTTCATCATCCACTGCCTGTCCTTTCCAGAGCAGTTTTCCCCCAACTTTTAACGAAGGCGGCAATAGGTTCAAAAATGAATAACAACAAATGCTTTTTCCTGACCCTGATTCCCCAACCACCCCTACAATTTCCGATTCCTCAACTGAAAAGGAAAAGTTGTTAACGAGAATTTTATCCATAGATGAAATGGATAAGTTACTAACGGTGAGTAAATTTAATCTATTCGCTTCAACTGAAACCATAACTCGGTATTTGCCCTGGGCGGAATGGAACAGGGACAACTTTCCCACAAGATAAAATCAAAATACGGTTTGAAGATTTTTTCATATTCACGGGCATTTCCTCCAAATGGTGGGCCTCCTTCAAATTCACGAACAAAGAGAACTCCTTGTAGGATTCCACCCGACTTTAATTTTTGATGCATGGCTTGTGCATAACGAGTTCTCCATTCGGGTGAAATGGCACAGAAAAATGTTTGTTCTAAGATCACATCAAAATCCTTTTCAGGCCATTCGAAGAAATCTGCGCAAACCATTTGGTTACTCGGAAATTCTGGAATCTGTGATTGAATAAGTTTTACCGCCTTTTCTGAAATATCTACCAACCAAAGGTTTGAAAATCCTAAATCCATGAGTGTTTTTGCCTCATGAGCAGAACCACAACCTGGGATGAGGATTTTCGCATCCTTGTTGGTGATCTTTTTCATCAATTCCATCAATGGAGGAGATGCTTGTCCTAAATCCCACCCGGTTTGTTGATTTTCATACCGGTTTTCCCAAAATTCTTTTTCCATGGCTGTTTATCTCAATTTTTTAATCATTGGTTCCCATTTAAACGCTTCTAGAATGGTGTTTTCATGGGCTCGAAGAATGGGTTCAAGATTTTTTTGGTATCCGCCTCCCATGGTGGTCACAACTGGAATTCCGTTCTCGGCAGAATTTTTAAAAACCAATTCATCCCTTTTTCTGCATCCCTCCATCGAAATTTTTAAGGTTCCAACATCATCCCCATCTAAAATATCTACTCCTGCATTGTACAAAATCAATTCAGGATTTATTTCATGCAGCAAAAGTGGAAGGTGTGCCTCTAGCGCTTGAAGGTATTCGTCATCCCTTGTACCAGGTGCAAACGCAATATCCAAATCACTTTTTTCTTTGTGAAGCGGGTAGGTTTTTTCAGCATGCATGGAAAATGTAAAGCAATGGGGAATATTTTTTAAAATGCTTGCCGTTCCATTTCCTTGGTGAACATCCAAATCAAGAATGAGGATTCGGGTTAATCCCGCTAAACCACCCAAAATGGCACCGATTGCAAGGTCATTCAATAAGCAGAACCCTTCACCTTTATCGGCAAAGGCATGATGGGTTCCCCCGGCAAGGTTAACCCCAAACGATTGGTTTTCGTAGGCGTTTTGAATGAGTTCCCAAGTGCCTTGTACAATTCTTCTCTCTCTTTCCCAAAGTTGGGCTGACCATGGAAATCCGATTTTCCGTTCTTCAATTTTTTCTAAAGTTCCTTTTTGCAACTTTTGAATGTATTGTTCAGAATGGGTAGATTTAATCCACTCTTCTTTCATGGGATTGGGAGTAATCCACACGTCTTTTTCTTGTCCAAAAGTTCGGTCACAAAAGGTTTTCAACTTTTGGTATTTTTCCATGGGAAATCGATGATTTGGCGGCAGTGGGTGGATAAAGGAAGGGTGGAAAGCAATTTTCATGGAGTGCAAATGTACTGAAAAATTGACCTTGAAAACTTATTCACATTGACTTCGTTACCGGATTGAACTTGGTATTTTTGTAGGATGGATTTTTTGAAGGATTTAAATGAAAATCAACAACAATCGGCCACGGCATTGGAGGGTCCGGTGATGATTGTTGCTGGTGCGGGTTCTGGAAAAACCAGGGTTTTGACCTATCGAATTGCCTATGCGATGTCGTTGGGAAACGATCCTTTCCGCATTTTGGCATTGACCTTCACCAATAAAGCCGCTCGTGAAATGCGGGATCGAATTGAGAAGTTGGTTGGTTCGAATGCGCGCAATTTGTGGATGGGGACCTTTCACTCGATTTTTGCGCGCGTTTTGCGAGCTGAAGCAAAGCATCTCGGATTTGAAAGCGATTTCTCCATTTACGATTCCGATGATTCCAAATCAGTACTCAAAGGAATTGTGAAAGAATGGGGGCTTGACGATAAACTGTACAAAATCAATACCCTTGCCTCCAGAATTTCCAGTTTAAAAAACAAGCTGATTGGTCCACAAGATTTACCCAATCACCCCAATTTCATTGAAGAAGAATTGCTCGCCGGCAGGAAACGATTCCCGGAGTTGTTCGTGGAATACCAAAAAAGGTTGTTCAAATCGGGTGCAATGGATTTCGATGACTTGTTGTACAAAACTTGGTGGTTGTTCAATACCAACCCGGAAGTTCTGTACAAGTACCAACATCGGTTTCATTTCATTCTGGTAGACGAGTACCAAGATACCAATCCGGTTCAGTATGAAATCATCAAAATGCTGAGTGCTGTTTTTCGCAATATTTGCGTGGTTGGCGACGATGCTCAATCGATCTATGGGTTTCGTGGTGCCGATATTACCAATATTCTGAATTACGAAAAGGATTATCCCGATTACCGTTTGTTCAAGTTGGAGCAAAATTATCGTTCCACCAAAACCATCGTTGCCGCCGCTTCCGACATCATCAAGAATAACTTGAAGCAAATCGAGAAGAACATTTGGACGGATAACGAAATCGGCGAGAAAATTTCCATTACGCGTTGCTCCAACGATACCGAGGAAGGGAAAATGGTAGCTCAAAGCATTTTTGAAGAAAAAATGCGCCGACAAAAACGGAACAACGAATTTGCAATTCTATACCGAACCAATGCGCAATCTCGTTCCATGGAAGAAGCGTTGCGGCGTTTGAATATTGCTTACCGAATTTACGGGGGATTGTCGTTTTACCAGCGGAAAGAGGTAAAAGATCTGATTGCTTATTTACGGTTAATCGCCAATCCGAGCGATCAAGAAGCCCTAAAGCGGATCATCAACTACCCGGCGAGGGGAATTGGCGATAAGACCATTCAAAAATTGGTGGTGGTCGCCGATCAAAACAACATGTCCATTTGGAGCGTCATTTTGCATGCCTCATCCTTAAATCTGGGAACCATTGCCAATAAGGTTTCGGAGTTTGGAACCATGATTGAAAGTTTCATGATCGAATCCAAGAAACTGAATGCGGCAGATTTAGCAGAGTTGGTGGCGAAGCAAAGTGGTATTCTTCACGATTTGCATTCCGATAAATCCGTAGAAGGGTTGGCGCGGTTCCAAAATTTGGAAGAACTATTGAACGGTATTCGGGAATTTGTTGAAGATGAAAATCAGGAAGACAAATCGCTTTCGGCTTACTTGCAAAATATCGCTTTGATTTCCACTACCGATACCAACAACGATGAGGAAGAAAACGATAAAGTGACCCTGATGTCCATTCACATGGCCAAAGGATTGGAGTTCCCGTTTGTGTATTTGGTAGGGCTGGAAGATGGACTTTTCCCTGGAAACATGAGTTTAACCGATAAAGCCGAGTTGGAGGAAGAACGACGATTGTTTTATGTGGCCGTTACCCGAGCCGAAGAAGTACTAAAGATTTCTTATGCAGTTACTCGATTTAAAAATGGAAGCTTAATTTTTTCAGAACCGAGCCGGTTTTTAGGGGAAATTAATCCGGCCTATGTCAGCATTGAAGGAAACATGAACTCGGTTAGGCCGGTTTTTGGAGGATCAGGAACCTCGGGTTACGGGAATAGACCGGTTTATCAACGACCCAATGAAGGACAATCTCCCGCAGGAGATAATGGTTTAACGTTTACTCCAATATCGAAAAGCAGTCCGTCCTTCGCTCCCAAGGGGAAAACACCCCCTCCCATGTTTTCATCGAAAAAAGATTCTAGTACTCCATCCAACAATGATTTCATCCCGTCGGACCCTTCCGAAATTTTAGAAGGTTGCCAAGTCGAACACGCTCGATTTGGGATAGGAGTAGTTGAGAAAATTGAAAAAGTTGGAGGCGATTCCCGTGCGTCCATTCGTTTTGGCTCCGAAACGAAAAGTCTGGTTTTGAAATTTGCTCGATTAAGGGTGCTGCCTTCTTAAGTTTTCAATTCAATGATTCAATCATTTTCCGTAATCTTGATAAGGATCAACCAAACTAATTTTCCTAAACGGGGTTACTTTTCAAAATAATTATCATCTTTGCGCCTTGATTCATTACAATACTTTCGAAATTAGTTCAGATCGCCCGTGGGTTACCTTTGTTCATGGCGCAGGAGGAAGTTCCAACATTTGGTTCAAACAATTGCGCAGTTTTCGCCAAGAATTCAATATTTTATTGTTGGATTTACGGGGACACGGTGGTCATCATCAAGGCATGCCCAAGGATGTTTTAAGCAAAAAATATACGTTCGACTCCATTGCTCAAGATATCGTAGAAGTGATGGATCACCTAAAATTGGAAAAGTCGCATTTCATTGGCATTTCCTTGGGAAGTATTCTCATTCGCCATTTGGCGGAGAAACATCCAGATCGGGTGGAAAGCATGATTTTGGGAGGTGCAATTCTAGAAATGAATGCGAAATCAAAAGCGTTGATTTGGTTAGGGAATAATCTCAAACACGTTTTTCCTTACCTGGTTTTGTACCGTTTTTTTGCTTTTGCCATCATGCCCAAAAAAAACCACAAGCAATCACGAATTTTATTCATACAAGAAGCAAAAAAACTCTATCAAAAGGAATTTTTAAGGTGGTTCAAACTCACCGCAGAACTAAAGCCTTTGCTTAAATGGTTCCGACAGGTTGAATTGCCCATTCCTACGTTGTACATCATGGGTGAGGAAGATTATTTGTTTCTCCCATCCGTACGAGAAGTCGTTTCTCAACATCAAGCTTCATCTCAATTGCATGTGATCCCCCAATGCGGTCACGTGGTCAATGTGGAGCAGCCATCGGTATTTAATCAAGTTGCGATGAGTTTTATCGCCAATCAACCGCGTTGATCCTTCGACTGTAGGTATTCCATCTCTTGACGGAAAGTTACGGTTTGATGGAATTTTTTCTGGTTAGAAATGAATCGCTCTACCAAATGCAAATCTCCCAAACTCACCGATAGCGCTGTGAATCCAGTCATCCACTCAAATCGATGGGTGAGAAGAAAGGTTTGATTCACCCTCCTCGACATTTCTCTTTTCGCTTGGTCCAAAATTTCAATTAAATTGTGACTACCAAGGTAACGAATAAGCAAGTGAACGTGGTCATGGGAGCAATTGATGGACCGGGTTTCACAGCCCATACTTTGTAAAACAGACGGTAATTCATCTTGAATCATCCGTTCTAGATCGTTCACCAATAGGTTCTGTTTGCCTTTTACCCCCAGGGTAACGTGCATCCAAAGGCGTAGCACGGGTTCTCTTCTCTTTTTCATGGTATTGCAAGAATAGAAAAGAAAAATTAAGAAGCCGTTTCTTTTTTTTTGAAACGGATAATTACTTTAAAATGGAATCAATAACGAAAGCTGGCCTTGGTAATAAAATCGCCAACCTTTAACTGATGGGCAACATCCATTCCCTGAAGAACTTGCCCCCAAACGGTGTACCTGCCATCCAAATGCGGAGTGGGGGCCAATGAAATGAACCATTGAGAACTTTCCGTGTCGGCCCCAGCAGAGGCCATGCCTACGGCTCCCCGAACGAAAGGGGCCTCCGAAAATTCACTGCGCATGATGAATCCCGGACTTCCCCAGCCATCGCCTCGCGGACATCCGGTTTGGGCAACAAACCCAGGAACAACGCGGTGAAAGGTTTTGTTCGAAAAATAACCGCTTTCAACCAATTCAACCATTTTACTCACCGTTTCCGGTGCTAAATCTGGACGCAGTTGAATGCTGATGGCTCCTCGATTTGTTTCAAAAGTAAGGGTAGAAGCCGTTGTAATTTTTGAGTTGACTTTTCCTTTTCCCGTTTCAGTAGGTTGGTGTTTGCTTTCCCATCCTCCAAAAAACTCAATGGTCTTTTGAAGTTCTAATTTTGCTTCCTCTTGTTGGGGCAACTTACACTTTCGCAACGCTTCAAATAAAAAATCCAAACTCTTTACGTACTTCATAAAGGGGTATGCAGGATTTCGAAGGTTTTCAGCTGCAACGCACATGGCCGCATCATCCCCCGATCGAATGCAACGTTCCAAAAGTGGGTAAAAAAGTCCGCAAATGCTATCAGCCTCTTCCGAATATTGGTTGATCATGTTTTTCAACTGATCTCCCAAAGCCAGCATCCCGTAATTCCATAAAATCGGTAAATTCTCTTTTTCGCAATACGCTAAAATCGCCGAGGATTGATTCGGAATTTGCCCCATCAGTTCCAAACAAAATCCTCGAGTGTATGGATTTGATAGGGTATCGATTTGATTCCACATCAATTGTTGGTTGGCGATGGAGAAGGATTGTTGAGCAATAAATACTTTGGCCAAGGCACAACTCACTTGACTTATCACTTGGCCACTGTGTTCAATGGCAAATCTTGTGGCATCGCAGGAACGTTTATTTTTTTGCAAGTATTCGGCCACGGTAAGTCCGATACTCGTGTTGGTTTCTTTTTGAAATAAATAATCCAGGGTTTTTAAAATGATGTTATTTGTTGGTGATGAGGAATCGGTTAGGGGCGGGGTTGCTTTGATCAATTGAACCAAATTATCGATTTCAATTTCTTTTTTGATGAACTTTTTCCAAACTGGAAGCCATGGTTTTTCTTCCTTCCAAGCTTTCGAAAATCCGTACAAAAAGAAGCGTTGATCTGAGTTGAGGGATGATGCTTTGGCGTACATGAATTTCCACGCTTCCCAGCCTTTGGTCGGTTTCAAGCGGCCAAAAACCGAATACCACGAAAGCGGAATATTTTTCTCGTTTTTGAAAATTTCAAGTGCCAGAGGTTCGATGTCAAACCCATTTCCAGCCATGCACCATTGAAAGGCCCATTTTCCGGCACATAAGGTAGAATTTTTCTTTTTATAAAGTTCCCAAACGGGTTTAATTCCATCTTTTTCGCCAGTTTTAGCCAAAGCCTCTCCGGTCAATTCCATCCATTCCAACTGGTCGTTGGGAATTGATTCCAAAATGGTGTACAGTTTGATGTAATCTTCTTTCCTTTTGTGTTGTCCGACCGCCCAAACGATCGTTTTTTTCATTTCTGTTGAAGAAGATGGATAGGCTTTCCAAAGTTTTTCGATGTTTTCTTCCGAAGGATGGCTTCCCCAATCGCGAATTTGAGAAAGCGATTGCGCGAAGGAAATGGTAGAAAGAAAGAGACCCATAACGAGTCCAAAAATGTACTTCATGTTCAAAGATGCAAAGAAAAGATGGGAATTAAAATTGGAAATAAATGAACGGTTGAATGTCGGCACTGGCTACTTGAGAGACCACCCAAACGATCATGGCAAACATCAAACCTTGCAAAACAATGGGGGCGGTAGAAAAAGTAGTTTCTGCCCAATCGTCTACCTTTTTCGGGCTGAAATGGAGGAATAGACCACCCATTAACATCCAACAAACGGTTTGATAACCCCAGAAGAAATCGGGGACTAAATTCCAATTGGTTTGATGGATGATTTGGTTAACCACTTCCATCCCTTGCGAAAAGGAATCAGCCCGGAAGAAAATCCAACAAAAAGCAACGAAATGGAACGTAAATAGAATACCAACCACCTTTCGCCAACCGGTTTCCGTTCCCGCTTTTCGATTTCCCCAGCGGAGCTTGTCCAATGCCAATGCTGCACCGTGAAGTCCACCCCAAGCCATGAATTTCCAACTTGCACCGTGCCAAAGACCACCCAATAACATGGTCATCATTAAGTTGAAATACGTTCTAAACTTCCCTTTCCGATTTCCTCCAAGTGCGATGTACAAATAATCTCGAAGCCAGCTGCTCAAACTCATGTGCCATCGGCGCCAAAACTCGGTAATGCTGGCACTTTGGTAAGGCACATCGAAATTGGGCACAAACCGATAGCCCATCAGCCAAGCTAAACCAATGGCCATATCGCTGTAACCCGAGAAATCGTAATAAATCTGCAAGGAATACCCGTAAACCGCAACCAAATTTTCAAATCCTGAATACAAAAGCGGTTGATCAAACACCCGATCTACAAAGTTCACCGAAATGAAATCAGCAATCACCGCTTTTTTAATCAATCCCGTCATGATGAGGAAAAAACCTTTTCCGATTTCTTCGTTTTTCGGGTTGGGATTCACTTTGGTTTGGGGCAAAAAATCGTAAGCACGAACGATTGGGCCGGCGAAAAGCTGAGGGAAAAACGTAACGAAGAAACAGAAATCCAAAAGGTTACGCTCTGCTTTCATGTCTCTGCGGTACACATCAATGGCGTAACTCATCGTTTGAAAAGTGAAAAAGCTGATGCCAACGGGTAAGAAAATGTTTTGTTCAGGCCATTGCATCCCCAAAAGAGAATTGGCCGTATCAATGAGTAAATTCCAATACTTGAAATAACTCAACATTCCCAAATTAAAAACAATTGAAACGATGAGAAACAACTTCCTTTTCCATGGTGCTTCACTTCGATCAATTAAAATTCCAATGCAATAATCAACCACGGTACTGATCAGCAGAAGGGCGAAATACCAACCGTTGGATTTGTAATAAAAGAAAAGCGAGAAGGCAATAACCCACAAATGTCGAATTTGATGGGTTTTCTTCAACAGCGCGTAAATGGTATAGAAACCAATGAATAGCACCAAAAACAATCCACTATTAAAGAGCAATGGCTCTTTCGGGTTGTAATTGAAAATATTCGCTATTTTTTCCCAATCAATGGTCATACGTTTCTTTTTGAGCTCTTTCGAGCGCTTCAATCAATAAAAATCCTTGGAGGTTGTATCCCGTTTGCGTGAGATGAACGAGGTCGTCTTGGGCCAATCGCGCTCGATTCCATGTTTTCATGGATCCTTTTCCTCCCATCACTTCCCGAAAATCCCAAACAGCAAAGTCCAATTCCTCGGCCTTTCGGTACAAGGTTCTAGAAATCGCTTCCAACAAAGGCCGAGGATATCCACCTTTCCATGAATCGGGTGGAGTCGTGAAAAGAAAACAAACGCCGGGAACCCCCGCACGAATTCGGGCGACCAACGTATCAATGTTTCGAGCCCACGCCAACGTGTCAAGATTGTTGTCAAACGCTTCGTTGGTACCCAATGAAACCAATACCAATTTTGGTTGCAAAGCAATGGCTTGATCCAAGAAAAAATCCGACTTAACGAAATGCGGCAATTGAGCGCCATTCACTCCCGTGGTATGATAGGCAATGCCGCTAGCCTCGCTGTTTTCCATCACCAAGCCAAACAAATGGGCCTCTCGTTGCGAGGCCTTGGTTTTTAATCCACCAAAAGTTACTTCCGACATGGGTTCGCCCAATTCAATCAACGTTCTATTCCAAGGGCGAGGAGAGCCGTCGTTGGATGAAATAAATCCCAATGGTTCCATGGTCGATTTTCCATTTACCACTTTGGGTTGTTTACTGTTGGAATATCCCACAATAATTTCAGAACCTGGTTTTAAGGTATTGGATTTTAAGCGATTGGTTTTCTTGATCCAAGATGCACTGATTTTATATTGCTTGGCAACCGTGAGCACGGTTTCCTTGCGTCCAACGCGATGGGTGAGGGGAACGCGTTCGTTTTCCCAAATTTCAATGGGTTTGCCTTCTTCTGTTTTCAATAAAAGATAGTCGAACTGTTCAGGGCCATTGGCATGAAAAAGCCAAATTCGGTCGAAGCTGTTTTCAATTCCATTGAAGGTTTTGGTCCCAATTTTAAAAACGAAATTGGGATCCGTTGTTTTCGCGCCGTAACCCATTAATCCGGTTGGGAAATCGGGGAAATAGATGATGTTTCTTTTGGCTTGCCAAAGGGTATTGGTTTGGGAGAATAAATCGCGAGGGTGATTCGTTTTGGCCAATCGGTAGGGAAATACCAACCCTCGGCCTGCGGAGCCGTATTTTTTTTGCAATTCAGTACGAACAACTCCACTAAAGCCATCGGCTTGGATGTGGCTATCTCCAAAATGAAAGATAGAGACTTGGTTTTCCTCCAAACTTTCCAATCTTTTCAACGATTGGAAGAAGGGTTGGAGAGATGAGGCGTGATGTATGGAATTGGATTCGTAACGAACGAACTCTGGTCGAATGGATTTGGTGGGAATATCGGCCGTGTCGGGGTACTGTTTTTCCTGACTCCACGATGCGGAGAAGCAACAAATCAAACCCAAAATTCCTACCCATTTTTTCATGGCTTTTGTTCTAAGTATTGTTGGTAACCATCCATCAAAAATTTCTGAACCAAACCTGCCAATTTTGCGGCTCCCAAACCGTTCACGTGGGTGTAATCGAGATTAGCTAAAACTGGTTTTTCTTCTTTCACCCAACGAACCATGCTTCCCTCTCCACCCATTGCATCGTACAAGGAAAAAAAGGCAACCCCACAATTCAAAGCAGCTCTTCGTTGGGCATCCAATATGTAAGGAATGCAAGTTTCGGTGGAGAGCTCTCCATCTACTTTTCCTCCTTTATCGGCCACACCAAGGATAAGGATGGAAGCTTGAGGGCAATTTCGTTGAAAATGCCGGATCACTTTTTCCAATTGAATTCGGTAACCTTCGTAATTGGTACGATTGGGTTCTGCCAAATTCAGTCCGTATTGCAAAACAATGAGCGATGGTTGAAGCAATCCATTGAATCCGCGTAGGGTGCTTCCAGGGATTTGCAGAAGGGTAATGCCGTTGGTGCCCCGAATGCTAAAATTGTCGAGAATAACGCCCGATTTGCTTTCGAGGCTCATGCCATACGCTCCGATTGGGCGTTTTAAATGAAATTCTGCGGTAACGGCTTTCGTTGGCAATTGGGTTAACCAAACCGCAGAAACCGTGTCCTTATTCGGCAAATCGATGTTCCCCCATTTGGTTTTCAAATACCCCGCTGATGGTTCGGACTCACCCAAAAGGGGTTGATAAAAAAAACGAGCACTTGGAAAGGTATCCAAAGTTGAAAACATTTTCGAAGTTACATAGCGCACATACGGAGTTGAAGAATCGGCTCGAATGGGAAAAACTTCCCCGCCGATACCGAAGGTGAACGTTTTATGTTTCCCCTTGAACAAGGAATAGGTTGGAATTTGTTCGGAAAAGGAATGCACGACCGAACGTCGGAAACTGGCCGTTTGCGATGCGATGGGAACCCAACCCACGCCTTCACCACCGAATCGTTTTTGAAGATTATTTCGAAGGGTTTGAGTAATTAAATCGCCCTCAATCATGCTGTCTCCAAAATAAAAGATTCGAGCTTGTCCATTTTTCGTTTCAGCTTTCTCCAATGCTTGGAAAAAACGAAACAACAAGGTGTAGATTTTAGAAGTATCGATGGCTGGCGACTCTAAAAGTGGAGGAGGGGGAGGGAGGGTGTCGCCCGTGGTTGTATCAATCTGAACTTCCGTTCCAATGGTTTTTGGTTCTAATTCTACGAATCCTGCTTCAACCAGTTTCTTTACCTCCTTTTTGTCCATTACCCCATTCAACAAATTGAAGGAAGTAAAATGGGTCTTTAAAAATGGAATTCGCTGATAGGCAAAAGGGTAGGCCAATAAAAAAGCGAGAGCAATGACTAAAATTCCCCAGGTTCTGCGCATGGATTAGTTGGATGAGGTTTCCATTTTTGAGGTGTTTTCGTGCAATTGCAATGCTTCGATGAAGGCATCCAATTCTCCGTTTATTACCGCCTCTAAATTGTACAAGGTAAGTCCAATCCGATGGTCGGTGATGCGGCTTTGAGGGAAATTATAGGTTCGGATTTTGTTGGAACGATCTCCGCTGGAAACCATCGATTTTCGAAATGCGCCTTCCGCTTCCATCCGCTTTTGCAACTCAATTTCGTACAGGCGCGATCTCAGTACATTCATGGCTTTATCCATGTTTTTAAGCTGCGATTTTTGATCTTGGCACTGAGCTGTAACGCCTGTTGGTATGTGCGTGAGGCGAACAGCGGAATAGGTGGTGTTAACGCTTTGTCCGCCGGGCCCACTCGCACACATGGTTTCAATTTTTAAATCTTCTTTTCTGATTTCTACATCAAATTCTTCGGCTTCCGGCATCACCATTACCGTTGCAGCCGAGGTGTGGATTCGTCCCTGGGTTTCCGTTGCAGGAACCCGTTGAACCCGATGCACACCTGCTTCGAATTTGAACGTTCCGTAGGCATCGGGACCAGAAATGTTGCAAATCATCTCTTTAAAACCTCCCGTATTTCCTTCGTTGAAATCGACCACCTCCATCGAAAAACCGTGCGTTTCCGCATATCGAGAATACATTCGGAAAAGGTCGCCGGCAAATAAACTGGCTTCATCTCCCCCCGTTCCTGCACGAATCTCAAGGACTGCGTTTTTATGATCTTCGGGATCTTTAGGAAGAAGCAGGTAGCGTAAATTCTTTTCCAGCGCAGGCAGTTGTTCTTCCAAAATCGATAATTCCTCTTTGGCTAAATCCAATAAATCTTTGTCGGATTCGGAACGCAGCAGGGACAAGCAATTCTCCAAATTCGATTTGGTTTTTCGGTATTCGGCAATCGCATCAACTACTTTTTCCAAGTCTTTGAACTCCTTGCTGAGTTTGCGAAACTTCTCCATATTCCCAAAAACAGCGGGGTCGGAGAGTTGGGTTCGCAAATCTTCAAAGTGAAGGAGAATGGACTCGAAACGGCTTTCGTTCATGGCAGCAAACTAACGTGAAAAAGTAGGTTGAGGGGAATGGTTTAACGATTCTTGGGTAAAAAAACTTCGGCCAGCATGCACCTTGCGCTTCCGCCCCCGCAGGTTTCAATGGTGGTGAGCGATGGCGCAAGAATGGGGTTGAAGGAAGTTAGTAAACTCAATTGTTCCGAGGTGAGCGATTTGCAAGCAGAGTTGCTCATAACGAGAAATTTTTCGCCCATCGTATTCTCAACCTGCAACATGTTGCCGGCAAATTGGTTAACCTGCTCCTCGGAAATCTCGATGATGGTCTTGCCCGATTTTTCTAAATTTTCCCGAACCATGTTGCGTTCATCGGTATCATCGATGCAAGAGAGGCAAATCACCGCGTATCGATCCGCAACGCACATCATTACATTCGTATGGTAAATGGGAAGTCGTTTTTGGTCAACGGTTTGAAACGATGAAAAAACAACGGGTTGATAACCGATGGTTTCGCAATAGCGGGTGAATAAATTTTCGTCGGTGCGGATGGATCTTGCCGCATAAGCAATTCGGTTGGCACGATCGAAAATCATGGATCCCGTTCCCTCTAAATACAGGCCATCGTTTTCGGTAGACGATAAATCGGTTAATTCGGAAATGGAAAATCCGGCGTTTTTTACCTGGTCTAAAATTTCAGGCCGACGTTCTTTACGTCGACTTTTTGCATACATGGGATAGAGGAACACGTGTCCGTCTTCGTGGAAGGAAACCCAATTGTTGGGGAAAATGCTATCGGGTGTTTGGTTTTCAACCAAATCAGGAACAACGATTACCTCGATTTGATTGGCCCGAAGGAGATCAACAAATTCATTGAATTCTTTTAGGGCCAGTTCTTGGGAAGAAGCTTTGGCAACGGCCTTGGAAGCATCTTGATAATAATTGTTTTCGGCCGTTTCTTCATTGAAATAAAAGGCCGCCGGCTGAATCATCAGCAGCGTTGAAGTAGTTTGTTTCATGAAACTAATCGCGGTTTAGGGGTAGGGTAGAGCAGCGGAACATGCCACCCATTTTCGCCACTTCGTAGTACGGAGTTTCCTCTACGGTAATTCCTTTGTGGCGAATTTCAGCATTAATTCTCGATAAGTGTTGGGCTGAAATGAGAACGTTTGGACTGATGGAAAAAACATTGCAGCCCATATCAAACATTTCCTGTTGAGAAATTTCAATAACGTTTTCCTTTCCAAAGAAATTCAAAAGGAAGTCAAAATCTGATTCTTTTTTAAATCCACCGCGATAAATAAGCGCAAATTTTTCTCCAAAAGGCTGAAAACAGCAATCGAGGTGAAGAGCGTTGTGGAATGGATCCTCATCGCATTTTACCAATTCGAAAGCGTGAATGGTTTTTTCTGGAAATTGTTGTTGAAGGAAATCAACACCTGCTCGATTGGTGCGCGCAACGGTGTATTTGGAAAAGTCGGGTTCTTCAGAATAGCCAACAAAGAGGTGGTTCCCGTGAACAATCACGTCCCCTCCTTCAATCCGGCACTCGATGGGTACTTGAATGAAATTCGATTCCGGGATTTGATCGGTAATGTATTGAATTCCTTTTACTTCTTCAGCTCTATCTTCGATGATGTTGGTTCGGAAAAAGCGGTTCTCGATCACGAAGGAAATATCTCTTGAAAAAATTTGATTGACATGAGGAATGTTAACAGGACGAAAAACTTCGACGCCATGTTTTTCTAGAATTTTTGCAACACCTTCCATTTCCTCAACGCAATCGTTTTCTTTTGGAAATTGATTTTGATTCAGGAAATATTTGGATTTGGGGTCGTAGCATTCTTCTGGACTGTCCATTTCACCTGATTCTTGAGCAATTCCAAGAACAACGGAATTGAGTTTTCCGGTTTCAGATTGAATGTTAAGGGGAAAAGAAATAGGATTGTTTTGAGCCATATCGACCTCCGAACTTCAAAGGTAAGGAAGATTTGCGAAGTACAACTCACACGTAATTCACAACCTTTTTTAAATTGTTGGCATGCATTTCTTTGAATTTTGGTTACGTCTTTATGAAAATGTATTTTTGTAAAACTTATGGCCATTCAACAACGGAAATTTATTCTCTCGGTTTTGAAAACGGGTTTACGTTTAAGAAATCGCCTTCGCCCTTCTCAACAAAGGGCCATTATTCGCCAAGAAAAAGTATTGGGTAAATTATTGGCTCATGCCATGGAAACTCAATTTGGAAAAACGTATCGCTTTGAATCGATATTGAATGAAGAGCATTTTGTAGAAGCTTTTCAAAAATCGATTCCTTTGGTGGATTATTCGGGAATGTATCCTTGGTGGCAAAAGTCCTTTAACGGAGAAAAAGAAGTTTGTTGGCCCGGGGTTGTTCCC
>CANHCV010000037.1 GCA_947459245.1 Bacteroidota bacterium | reverse complement strand
TTTTGGATTGCAGTTGGTGATGAAGGATGGAGCCAAGATGTTGATTGGAACCCAGAAGCCGCAAGAATTGGAGGACTTTTTGAAATCCCTTCCCGCAGCTAATGAAATTCTAAAGGTTTAAAGGGTATTCGCCGAGTTCTTTACCCGGTTGCGGTAGAACAAGGCCGCATCCAATCCTACCAATAACAAATCCACTCCATGGGCCAAAACGCTGGCCCAAGATGCACCAACAATTCCGTATTGCGGAATCCAAACCGCATTGGCCACGATGTTTACGATGACTGCCACCACCCAATACCCGATGATTCTCCAGGGAAGTCCGGTGGCATTGAAAACTTGAACCACCACAATTTGAAGCCAAAGCAAATAACGGCTTAGGATGAGAATTTTGAGCGGTTCTTCGGCGGGAACGAAGGCTTTTCCAAACAACAGTTCAATTCCCCACCCGCCGAGGAGGAACGTACCCAGCACCACGAACGACATGAGGAAAGCGGTATTTTTGAGTACTCGCCAATTCAATCGAAAGATTTCGGCGAGGTTCTCGGTGCCGCTGAGGCGGGGCATTAATATGGCTGCGATGGCTACGCCGATAAATCCAGCGTAATCAACCAATAACGTTGCCGTGCTGTAATAACCCAGTTGCTCTTTGCCGGCGTAGTAATCTACCATAAACACATCGGCCTTGATCACCATGAAAGCAAAAAAAGCACTGAGGTAAGCCCTAAAACTATACCCCGATTGTTCTTTGAGCAAATCGAAAGAAAACGTCCATCGGCCGTGCTGTTCGGCCTTCATTTTTCGGAACATCCACCATAAACTTCCGAGCTGTTCAATGGAAACCGCAATGAGCAAGGTGTTGATGTTCACAACGTTTCCAAGCCATAATCCCATCATCACAAAGAAATAAACCAAACGCAAGGCCACCTCGGTTACGTTGATGAGTTTGAACCATTCCATGCCTTGAGCTACCGCTTTCCACAACATGCCCAACAATTGGGTAGGAATGGTTAAAACGATGAGGAAAATTTCGAGATAGGTAAATTGAATGATGTTCGGAAAGAGGACTTTGGTGCCCCAAAGACCCATGAGGGAGATGGCTCCGATGAGCGCACTGATGTAGGCCGAATTGGCCGCGATGCTGCCCATTTGATGTTTGCTTTTCGCAGTGAAATAAGTGTTGGAAGCATGGAATCCCAACGTTCCGAATTGCACCGCAAAACTGGAAATGGCCAAGGCTTTGGCATAAACACCCCGCAATTCTGGTCCCAGAGTACGCATGATGATGATGCTGGTTGCAACACCAATTCCAATGAAAAGCACTTTCGAAACAACGGTGTGAACCACGTTCCGAAAGAAATCGAGCTGAGTGATGGATTTAATCTTGGCCTTCAACCGATGGGTTTTTGCTCAAAGATACATCATTTGCTGAGGTACATGCTTCGGCGTTTGTACAAATCGCGGAAGTAGGGATCTTTCAAATCTTTGATGAAGCGGATGGCTTCGCCGGTTGATTTCATTTCAGGACCCAATTCTTTGTTTACGTTTTGGAATTTGTTGAACGAGAAAACGGGTTCCTTGATGGCGAATCCCTTTTGCTTGGGAGTAATGGTAAAGTCGGTTAGTTTGTGCGTTCCTAACATCACTTTTGTAGCGATGTTAACGTAAGGAACATCGTAAGCTTTCGCAATGAAAGGAACGGTTCGCGATGCACGAGGGTTCGCCTCAATCACGTAAACGATTTCATTTTTGATGGCGAACTGAACGTTCATCAAACCGCGAATGTTCAATGCTCGAGCCAGTTTTTTGGTGTAATCGGCAATTTGATCAACCACAAATTGGCTGAGACCGTAAACCGGCAAAACCGAGTGTGAATCTCCGGAGTGAATTCCTGCCGGCTCAATGTGCTCCATGATGCCACAGATGTGCACATTTTCCCCATCGCAAATGCAATCGGCTTCCGCTTCCATCGCCCGATCCAAGAAATGATCAATCAAAACGCGGTTATCGGGCATGGTTCTGAAAATCTTCAGAACAGCTTTTTCCAATTCCTCATCGGTAATAACAATGCTCATGCCTTGTCCACCTAAAACGTAACTCGGGCGCACCAAAACAGGGTATACTACTTCGTTCGCAATTTCCAAAGCTTCGTCGGCGGTATGGGCTACACCGTATTTCGGGTAGGGAATATCCAACTCTTTCAGAAGGTCAGAAAAACGACCACGGTCCTCGGCTAAATCCATGTTTTCGTAGGAAGTACCAATGATATTGATGCCGTAATCCCGCAGTTTTTCAGATAATTTCAAAGCGGTTTGTCCGCCCAATTGTACGATGACGCCTTCTGGTTTTTCGTGTTCAATGATGTCCAACAAATGTTCCCAAAAAACGGGTTCGAAATACAGTTTATCGGCCATGTCGAAATCGGTGGAAACGGTTTCCGGATTGCAATTCACCATAATGGCTTCGTAACCTACTTCTCGAGCGGCCAAGAGTCCGTGAACGCAGCTGTAATCGAACTCAATTCCTTGTCCAATTCGGTTGGGACCTGAGCCCAAAACAATGATTTTCTTTTTATCCGATGAAATGCTCTCGTTTTCGTGGTCGTACGTGCTGTAGAAGTAAGGCGTTTTCGCTTCGAACTCTCCAGCGCACGTATCTACCATTTTCCAAACCCGATTCAATCCCAATTCTTTTCTACGGGCGCGAACTTGTTCTTCCGTTACTTCAGGACCCAATAGATAGGCCAGCTGAACGTCGGAAAATCCGTTGCGTTTCATCTCCAACATCAAATCGTAGGGCACAGCTCCCAAAGGATATCGCCGAACTTCTTGTTCCAAATCGTGCAAGTTTTTGATTTGCTTGAGGAACCAAGGGTCAATTAAAGTTGCCTTGAAGATGGATTTGGTTGGAACTCCCAAGTCGATCGCATCTTTGATGTGGAAAAGACGATCCCAACTTGGATTTTGCAGGGATTCCATGATCACTTCCAATTTGGAGATGGAATGTCCGTCGGCTCCAAGTCCGCTTCGTTTGATTTCAAGCGATTGAACAGCCTTTTGAAGGGCCTCATTGAAGCTTCTTCCGATGCCCATGACTTCCCCCACCGATTTCATTTGCAATCCTAAGGTGCGATCGGCTCCCACGAATTTGTCGAAATTCCATTTTGGGATTTTAACGATGACGTAATCGAGGGTGGGTTCAAAAAATGCGGAAGTGGTTTTGGTGATTTGGTTGCGAAGTTCATCGAGGTTGTACCCGATGGCCAATTTCGCTGCGATTTTCGCGATGGGATATCCGGTTGCTTTGGAAGCCAATGCCGAAGAACGGCTCACGCGCGGATTGATTTCAATGGCGATGAGTTCTTCGTTTTCGGGGTTCATGGCGAACTGAACGTTACAACCTCCGGCGAAATTTCCAATTCCTCGCATCATTTGGATGGAGAGGTCCCGCATTTTTTGGAAAGCGGTATCGGAAAGGGTCATGGCCGGAGCTACGGTAATGGAGTCGCCGGTGTGAATGCCCATCGGATCGAAGTTTTCGATGGTACAGATGATGCAAACGTTGTTTTTATTGTCGCGAAGCAATTCGAGTTCGTATTCTTTCCAACCCAAAACGGCTTGTTCTACCAAGACTTCGTGGGTTGGAGAAGCGTCGAGGCCTCGTTGCAAGGCGGCTTCAAATTCTTCTTTTCGGTGAACGAATCCGCCGCCGGTGCCGCCCAAGGTGAACGAAGGGCGAATGACGAGCGGGTATCCAATTTTTTCGGCGGCTTCTTTCCCTTCGAGGAAGGAATTCGCGATTTCCGATTTGGCTACACCGATGCCCATATCGATCATGAGTTGGCGAAACTTCTCTCGGTTCTCGGTGGTCTCAATGGCTTCCACATCTACCCCAATCATCCGCACTCCAAACTCTTCCCAAAGTCCAATTTCTTGGGCCTCGATGGCGAGGTTTAAAGCGGTTTGTCCGCCCATGGTGGGGAGAACGGCGTCAATTTGTCGCTCTTCGAGGATGGATCGAAGGGATTCAACGTTGAGGGGGAGGAGGTAAACGTGATCGGCGGTCACCGGATCGGTCATGATGGTGGCTGGATTGGAATTGATGAGGGAGACTTCAATTCCTTCTTCTTTAAGGGAGCGAGCAGCTTGAGAGCCGGAATAATCGAATTCGCAGGCTTGTCCGATAATGATGGGACCGGAACCAATGATGAGGACCGATTTGATCGAATGATCTTTGGGCATGAAAAAAAGTTTTGCAAAGATAGCATGAAAACCGGGATGGGGAAGAGGGAAAAAAGGGTGAAATTTGGAATTTATCCCAACTCTCCCAACACCCGCTCGATCATGCTTCGCACCACGCTTTCGGGGTTGGGGTGAAACGTTCCCAATTGCCGATTGGCCAAAATGGCGCTGAAGCTCGCGGCTCGGTGCCCCATCAATTTGGAAAGTCCTAAAATCCCGGAAGTTTCCATTTCGAAGTTTGTTATTCTTCGGTTGTTCCAGCTGAATTGCGCCATCTCTTTCAGGAAGTTTTTGGTTCGGGTGGGCGCCATCATTTGCCGGCCTTGAGGTGCGTAAAAGCCGTTGCAAGTAACGGTAATGCCGGCAACATCAGCCAAATTTTTCCAGCTATCGTGGTTCAATGTGGCTTCTACGGCATACGGCAAAGCAACTCCGCTTAAGCTATCTACCTGAAGAGAAAAAGCAGCCGCCAACGATTCTTCTTGAACATCGGCCTCCCAATCGTAAAAATTCATCAAACCCTCGGTGCCGAGGGCAAAGTCTGAAAAAACCAAGGTTCCTACCGGTAAGGTTTCGTTCACGCTTCCGCTGGTTCCCAAACGAATGATGCGAAGCGATTTCCGTTGTTCCCGTTCTTCGTTCACCAAAACATCCAATTCGTTCAAAACGATGTCGATGTTATCGGTGCCAATTCCAGTGGAAATAACGGCTAAGGAGGTTGATCCAATGCGGCCGAGGTGGGTATGAAACTCGCGAGCGTGGATCTGTTCCTCCACTACATCGAAAAGGGCACTCACTTTGGGCACCCGCTCCGGATCTCCTACCAATAATACGGTATCGGGAACTTGGTGAGGATGGAGATGAAGGTGGTAAATGCTTCCATCTTCATTCAATATCTTTTCAGAGGGGGCAAAACTCACTTCAACTTATCAATAAAGTACTTGGAAATTTTATCCATCAAATGCACCCGATCTGGGCCCGTAACGTTATGGGCATGCCCTGGATACACGTAATAATCGACTTGCTTTCCGTCTTCAACCGATTTTTTCAAGTAGTTCAAGCTGTGTTGCCAAACCACCACATCGTCTTGAGTGCCGTGAATCATCAACAAATCTCCTTGAAGATTCTTCACGTAAGAAGTCAAATTGTTGTTTTTGTACCCTTCCGGATTTTCTTGGGGGGAATCCATGTAACGTTCGGTGTACATCACTTCGTACCATTCCCAGTTAATAACCGGCCCACCGGCCACACCTACTTGGAAAGTTCCGGGGTAACGGGTCATTAAGCTGGTGGTCATGAATCCTCCGAAACTCCAACCGTGTACCCCCATTCGGGTGGTATCGATGAAGGGTAAGGATTTCAAATAGGCCACTCCTTGCAACTGATCGGCCATTTCGGCCGAGCCTAACTGACGGAAGGTGGCCTGTTCAAACGATTTTCCACGATTGGCCGAACCTCGGTTTTCCATGGAGAAAACGATGAAACCCTGCTGAGTCATGTAGTCGTACCAAAGGTTTCCGGAAGCAGGGTAACTGTTTTTGAGCAGTTGAAGGTGAGGCCCGCCATAGAGGTAAACGATCACCGGATACTTTTTGGTAGAATCGAAATTGGCGGGAAGCATCAGCTTAGCGGGAAGCTCGAAATTGCCGTCGGCCGACTTCAATTTCAGCAATTGAACGTTTGCCGTATTCACCTTTGCCAATTTATCGGTGCTTCGAAGGAGTTCCTTCATCACTTTTCCTTGAAGATCCAAAATGGAAACGACCATGGGATCTTTCATGGAATTGAATTGATCGATGAGGTACTTGCCCGAATGGGAAAATTGGATGGCATGGGTGCCAAAAGGGAGGTTGGTATTCACCATTTTTCCATCCAAAGAAACCTTGTGTGCAAACGTGCTGAGGTAATCGCCATGGTTATCGGTGATGTAGAAATTTTTGCCCGCCGCATCGAAGCCGATGAACGATAAAACTTCCCACGGGCCTTTGGTAAGTTGACGAATCATTTTTCCTTGAGCGTCGTACAAGTAACAATGGGTAAATCCATCTTTCCTGCTTAAGGCAATGAATTGCCCTTTTCCTTGAGGAACGAAGTGGATTTCATGCAAAGGTTCGGTGTATTTTTCGTCTTTTTCTTCGAACAAGGTGCGGATGAATTTTCCGTCGGTAGCGTTGTACTGATTCAGTTTTTGGTGATTTTGTTCGCGATTGAGTTCGAAGATGTACAAACTGTTTTCGGAAGGATCCCAGGTGATATTAGTGAGATAATGTTCGTCGGGTTCTCCGGTTTGCACTCGAATTTCTTTTCCGGTGGCGGCATCCACCACGATGAGTGAAACTTGATGGGATTTTTGTCCGGCCATGGGGTATTTGACCTGTTGAACGGTGGCCGGAGTGGTGCTCCAATTGGGAACGGGGTAATCGGCCACCATGCGTTCATCCATAGCATAATAAGCGAGAAATCGCCCATTTAGCGACCAAAATAAACCTTTTTCGATTCCGAATTCATTTCGGTGAACCGATTGGCCGTTGGTCATTAGTGGATTTCCTACGGTCCATTTCTGCCCAGATTTGGTTTCGATGTGAATGATTTTGTCTTTCACGTAGGCGATGGATCCGTTGGAAGCGGTTTCCAGGTGTTCGGCATCCGCGGGTGTGGTAGAAACCAGCAAGACTTGGTTGTTGATGCGGGTGAATTGGTAGCGTTGGAGTCCTTTTTGGAATTCGAAGGCATCGGGGCTTACCCAAGAGATGGGAGGAATGGAAGCGAGGGCTTCTTTTCCGTTGAATTTTCCGGCTTCGTTGATTTTTTTGAGGGTGGTCACCGTATTCTTTTTGAACGATGGAACTTCGGTAAGGGTGATGATCCAGCCGGAATCGGTTTTTTCGGTTTGGGAGAAAGCGTCGATCCCTTTCACCCATTGAAGGTTGCGCAGGTTATCGGGGCGGTATTTATCGCGCAGGCCGAGGACGGCGTCGCGGATGCTGAGTTGTTCTTGGGCGAAAGAGGTTGCTCCAAGGAGGAGTGCGATGAAAAGGATAAAGTTCTTCATTTTGTAAAAATAAGGTAAAGGGATGAATGGAGGGGCGGAAAACTTTTTGGGGTGGCGGTAGTTGATTAGATTTGCAACGAGATGGAGCAGCACCCAGAGAAGAAAGGTTTTCGAGGTTGGCTAAAGCGATTGGGCTGGGCTGGGTTTTTCTTTTTTTTAATCAAGGGGATTTTGTGGTTGGTGCTGGGGAAAGGGTTGTTGGAGGTTTTTAGATAAAATACTACTTCAAAATGATTTGAAATGAATGCGACGTTACTACTGACGTTGCCCATTCTTTTGTGGGTTAGCAAACCGTTGTTCGATTCTCGGCATTTGGAAACGATTGAAACGCCTCTGCTCCTTAACTTTACTTTCGGGGAGGGGTTGTGGTCCCTGAGCCTGTCGAAGGGTGGTCCCTGAGCCTGTCGAAGGGTGGTCCCTGAGCCTGTCGAAGGGGACGTTAGTCCCGGTTGATTGTTGCCAAAGCAATTTTCTTGCTACTCATCCTGAAATTGATCCGAAGAATAATTCCAAGGTAAGGGCGATTCCAGAGCCAGATCTTGCCAGGTGTAGTCCCGAAGTGATTCCAAATAAATTCTGCACTGCCTTAGTCAAATGCAAGTTTAACGAAGGTCTTAAAGAAACGTTTCTTAGCTGTTCATAAACGATTAATTGCGGAAATATTGGGATTTTAGGCTGATTTTGTTCGAACTACAATGTTGCCCCGACATAAGATAGGAGTGGGTAAAATTTCAATTTTTGTGCATCCACCTTTCTCCTTCTTCTCCTTTTGTTGCCTCATTCATGACCAATGAACTCCTATTTTTTGTTGATGTTGTTTGGGTTTTTGATGAATCCACATTTACTTGCCTAAATAACAATAAATAGGTTTATTCAATAAAGTGACTTGAATTAACGCATTCATTTTCAATGAAAATACTCCTTTTGGGGTAGTCTCGTTTCATATTTACGCTGTAGTTTTACTTTTTGAATGTTTTTTTTCATTCAAAATTTTAAAACCAACACAATGAAAAATTATTTTTTAGTCCTTTGTTTCCTTTCCATCATTTGGAATGTTCAAAGCCAAGGTTTAGTAGGAACTTCTTCCATTCCCTTAACCTTTTCATCCATTAAAGATTTAGGTTCATCTCGGAATGCATTTGGCGTTTACACCGTGAGTGAATTCATTTCGGCTTCCAATGCTTCCAACTCTGTGGCGATCATTCGAAGAGCAAATAGCCCCGCCTCCTCGGGCACCATTCGGGCAGATGTTTCCTTAGATGGAGGAAATACGTGGAATATCGACAATCTTACGCCTTGGAATAACAATCTTTCCAACAATGCCGCAAGGTATCCGCGTGGTGTAATCTACAACCCGTCCGGAAATACCCTTGGCGCAAATTCAATGTTGATTACAGGCGCGCCCATTTTGGATGGTTCCAATAATAATAATTGGGGCGGATTGGGATTATCAAATATAAACTTGAATGGAACGGGACTATCCACACAGTCTTTCACCTCAACGTATGCTCCAGATACTCTTCATGAAATTCCTTCTTCGATGGTGGTTGCCGGGTCTAAGGTTTTTATTCTCGATCGTAATTTGGTGAGCGGTGGACCCTACCTTGATAACCTTTTATTAACGACGGGCAGCATTTCCGGATCCAACATCAATTGGAGCAGAAGAATTCTCAGTTTACCAACGGTTACAGGACCAACTCGAAAAGCTACCGTTGATGACATGGCGATGGCGTTCGACCCAACGGGTCAAATTGGATACATTGTAGCTTTAACGCACACCGATTTTTCTACAGAGCCAGAAGAAACTTTCTTGCCAATTGTCTTTAAAACCACCAACGGAGGTACTACTTGGTCTAGTCCCGTTCAACTAAGTATTCGAAATCAAGTTAATGCTGCCTTGAGTACCACTACCCCTCTCGTTATTTCAACCGCATTTGAGGTTTCTGCGGTGGTTGATCAATCGGGCAATTGCCATATTTTCTTACAAGTTGGTGAATTGGGAACAAGTGCGTATTCAATCAATCTTGACCAATCTAAAGGAGGGATGTTCCATTTTACCACCAATGGATCTACGATTTCTAAGGCAAAAAAGGTGGGCAACCCTCGAACCTTTCGAGCCGTTTACGGAATCAATGCCAATACCATTAACCACGATACCCGCCCTTTTGCATCTAGGAATGAAACGGGAACGAAACTTTTCTTTTCTTGGGTAGAAACGGATCCCAATTATAGTCAGAATAATGATTTGGCTGATTTTCATACGGTTGGATTTGATGTAGCAACCAATAAATACACACCGGCCTATCGGGTAGATGGTGCTGGTCCAATTGTTTTTGGAGCGGTTTCACCCATTGTTTTTGAACGTAATGGTTCGAATGGGACCAAAGATTTTGAATTGCCTATGGCATTCATTCAGCTGAATAGTAGCACTGATGTATCGGATTCTTGCTATTTCAGATACATCAAAGGGGTTGTTATCAATTCGTCCAATTTTAATCAATTCATTTCAACTATAGGTAACGCCACAAATTTTTGCACGGGGCAGTCGGTTACCATCACCTCAGCAGTGGCAACGGGCAACCAGTGGTATCGCAATAATTCCATTATTTCGGGTGCCACGTCCAACACTTACACGGCTACCCAAGCAGGAACCTACTTTACCATCACTGGTGGAGACACTTCCAATATCCTCACTTTAAATTTTGGTCAAGCACCTACTTTGAATTTACCCGATACCATTCGCACGAGCAATACTTCGTTAACACTAAACCCAGGATCTGCCCAAACGTACCTCTGGTCAACGGGAGATACCATGCCTACTTTAACCGTTTCAACCACGGGCCCCTATTCCGTTTCTGGCACTGGAACTTTCGGATGCACCACCACTGCAACCGTTTACGTTATTTTCTTAGGTTCACAACCACCGTCCAATACCCCAATTCAATCTACAGAAGTGGTGAATTACCAAGGAATAGCCCTCGGTAATACCGGTTTGCCTATTTCCAATTCAAACATTAGTCTGAAGTTAAGCATTCTAGAACAAACGCCCAATGGAACGGCTCTTTATTCAGAAACCCAAACGGTGAATACCGATGGTTTTGGGCAGTTTACGGTTTATTTGGGAGGTGGAACTGCTACCTTATCATCTTTTACAAACATTCCTTGGAGCAATGGAAATACCAAATTCTTGAAGGTAGAAATGGATGCTTCGGGTGGAAGCAACTACCAAACCATCGGAACAACTCAACTCGTAAGTGTTCCCTATGCCATGCATGCCAAAACCGTGGATGAATTGAAAATTGGAACAATCCTTCGCGGCAATAACGGCTCATCTTATCAACTTTCTATAGGAAGTAACGGACCAGAATGGACGCCTGTTTCTGCAAGTTGCGGACAAGCGGTTTCGCATTTGGGTGAAAGTTATCCAACGGTTCAAATAGGAACGCAGTGTTGGATGAGCAAGAATATGAATGTTGGAACGATGATCAGCAGTTCAAGCAATCAAACCAACAATGCAACTTTGGAAAAGTATTGCTACAACAACGATGCAACAAATTGCACCACCTATGGCGGACTTTACCTGTGGGCGGAAGCGGTGCAATACCAAAATGGGGCAACGAATACCTCCTCCCCAAGTCCAGCTTTCGTTGGAAATGTAAATGGAATTTGTCCAACGGGTTGGCATTTACCCTCCGATGGAGAATGGACCACCCTCGAAAATGCATTAGGTGGAGCATCCTTGGCAGGTGGAAAAATGAAATCCACCTCAAATTTATGGACGGTCAATATAGGGGCAACCAATTCAAGTGGCTTTTCTGGGCTTCCTGCTGGAGTGTTATTAACCAATGGAGCTTTCAATGATCTTGGAATTTACAGTAACTTTTGGTCGTTATCAGAAAGTGGTTCAAATGCTAGCCGACGTGGTCTGGGGTACAACTATTCTTTCATTGGAAGTGGAAGCTTTAGTAAAACCTACGGATTTTCCATTCGCTGCTTAAAAGATTAATTGGGATGAAAAAACTGATTTATTTTTTATCGATTTTCATTTCGATCGTTGCAGCAACGGCACAGCCGAATAAAATCCATTATCAAGGAATTCTTCGAGGTGCAAATGGAAATCCTTTGCAAAACAATGGACTTCGTTTGCGCCTATCGGTCTTGGATAGCACCACCTCTGGTGCAGTTCTATATGTCGAAAATCAAACGACTTCTACCAATGCCGGCGGTCAATTTACCGTTTACTTGGGTGGAGGAACCGCTCTTGGAAATCCATTTGCTTCCATTCCTTGGGAAAATGGAAACAACAAATACCTCAAAATTGAAATTGATCCCAATGGCGGATCCAATTATCAACATTTCGGAACTACGCTTTTGGTGAGTGTTCCCTTTGTTCTTCATGCAAAATCAGCATCAGAAATAAATGAAGGAGCCATTATTCGGGGAAACAACGGTGAAACCTATCAAATTTCCATCGGGTCAAATGGCCCAACTTGGAATTGTAATCCGCCCGTAACCCAAGCCAGTGCGGGTGCCGATCAATGGAATTTGCCCGGAATTGTTTTCAATCTTTCAGGGAATTCTCCAGGCTCGGGGTACAGCGGATCGTGGTCGAAAATTTCTGGATCAGGAGGTTTGATTGAAGTGAACACATCACCGAATTCCGTTTTTGTTCGGGGGAACGATTCCATCTATTCATTAGAATGGAAAATTCAAGGAGGTTGTGGCTCTACAAAGGACACCGCCGTTTTACGTTTCGCACCCCTCATTGAAAATCAATCCTGCTTGGGTGAAACTCAAATCAACTATTCCGGTAAAACCTACCCCATTGTTCGCATCGGTAATGCTTGTTGGATGGCCCAAAACCTGGATGTTGGGAACCGAATTAATGGAAGCGTAGGACAATCGAATAACGGGGTAATCGAAAAATTTTGCTACAACGATTTATCATCGAATTGTACAACCACCGGTGGAATGTACCAGTGGGCTGAAGCAGTGCAATACCAAAATGGAGCAAGTAATTCGGCTTCACCCAATCCGGGTTTTCCCTCCAAAGTACAAGGGATTTGCCCAACTGGCTGGCATCTGCCAACTCAACAAGATTGGTGTAGCTTGGTTAATTATTACGATGCTACCAAAACGTGCCAAAATTCTGGAGAATCGTTTCCGTACGTGGGTGGCGCCTTGAAATCGTTAACCAATTGGAACACTCCCAACGGAGGCGCTACGAATCGTAGTGGATTTTCAGCGGTTTCTAATGGATATCATTATTTGGGAACGTTTTCTGGACTAGGGAACGATGCTGGTTTTTGGTCGACCCAAGACCAAGGGAATCAGGCAACATATTTTTGGTTGGATTATCAACTTAGCAATATTGGAATAGATCAAGGGAATAAGGCTGTTGCTAATGCGGTTCGCTGCGTGAAGGACACGTTGTGTGCTCCTACCTCATCCTCGGCCGGCCCCGACCAACTGAACCTTTCAGGCACTACAGCCACCCTCGCAGCGAACGCGCCAGCCGCGGGAGAAACGGGAGCTTGGAGCATCATTACCGGCAGCGGCGGGAGTTTGAGTTCTGCGTCCAGTCGTACAGCTACATTTACCAAAGGCACCGATAGTGCCTACACCTTGGTTTGGACGATTTCTGGCCCCTGTGGGACAAGCCGAGATACGATGAATATTTCTTTCACAGCAGCAATCATGAATGTTTCATGTCCTGGAGTTTCATCGGTAGCTTATGCTGGAGAAAACTACCCTACAATTCTCATTGGTAATCAGTGCTGGTTGGCTAAAAACCTGAATGTTGGCACGATGATTCAGGGAACCCTTGGATCAGCCAATCAATCCAATGACGGAATAATTGAAAAGTTTTGTTACAATGATAACCTTTCAAATTGCGGTATTTACGGTGGATTGTACCAATGGGCAGAGGCGGTGCAATACCAGAATGGAGCAAGCAATTCTGCTTCCCCTAGTCCCGCATTTACAGGTAATCTTCGAGGCATTTGTCCTACAGGTTGGCATTTGCCGAGTAACATAGAATTAGGTTCTTTGGTTAACAACGTCGGCGGAGCTTCAACAGCTGGTAGTGCATTAAAATCGACCAGTAGTTTATGGCTATCTTATCCATTAAATTCCAACTTTAGCGGATTTTCGGCACTTCCAGCTGGGAATTATTATAATTACAATGGATTTTTCTTTGGTTTAGGTGATGAAACTTCTTTCCTATCATCGTCAGAACAGTCCTCCTTTGATGCTTTTCTTCTTTCACTTTCAAATAATAATTCAAGCTTTTCCACATTTAATGACAAGTCGAATGGGTACTCGGTGCGCTGCGTGAAGGACACGTTGTGTTCTCCTACCTCTTCTTCCGCCGGCCCCGACCAACTGAACCTTTCAGGAACCACGGCCAGCCTCGCAGCAAACGCGCCAGCCTCGGGAGAAACGGGAGCTTGGAGCATCGTTACCGGCAGCGGTGGGAGTTTGAGTTCTGCTTCCAGTCGTACAGCTACGTTTACCAAAGGCACCGATAGTGCCTACACCTTGGTTTGGACGATTACAGGCCCTTGTGGTAGCAGCCGCGATACGATGAATTTGCGTTTCCCTGCCCCGGTAGGAACGACTTGCGGACAAGCAATAACCTATGCCGGTGAAAGCTATCCAACAGTTCAAATTGGCACGCAGTGTTGGTTTCAGAAAAACTTGAACGTGGGAACGATGATTAACGGATCAGGTAATCAAACGAATAACGCTACTTTGGAGAAATACTGCTATAACAACGACCCTGTACAATGCACGGTCTACGGTGGTTTGTACCAATGGGCAGAAGCAGTACAATACCAGAATGGAGCAAGCAATACCGCTTCCCCAAGTCCCGCCTATACAGGCAATGTGCGGGGCATTTGCCCTGTTGGTTGGCATTTGCCTAGCTACACGGAGTTTAGTTATTTAGAGGTCACCTTTGGTGGGCCCAATTTAGCAGGTGGTGCAATAAAGTCTACTAATGCTACTTTGTGGGATGCACCTAACACTGGTGCAACCAATAGTTCTGGTTTTTCAGCACATCCAGGTGGTTTCAGGTCGGATGTTGGATTGAATTTCACGTTGGCAGGGAAAATTGCATACTTTTATTCGTCATCAGAAAATTCCTCATCAACAGTTTTCAGTACTGCAGTTGATTATTCCAATACCCTTATCTCATTCCCAACAAACAATAAGTCTTTAGGTTACTCCATTCGCTGCATAAAAGACTAAACGATGGGGTCTCTCCATAAATCCCGACATTCGTCGGGATTTATGGAGAGATGTTGGGCACAAGATCCCGAAGCATTTTGGGGCCAACATCTTCGCGCTATTGATTTTTCTTTCTTAAAGCTCATCCCGAATTTCTCCGGATATTTTTTGTTGGTTTGACATAGTTTTCAACCAATTCTGGTCGTTGATTCCGAGTAATTCGGAAGAACTACATCTTTTGTTTCATAGGGCCAGCCATGCAATAATCAGTAAAGAAGTACTACCCGAGCCTCTCGAAGGTTGGTGTCCCCCTAAGCCATCGAAGTTTTTTAAAATTACTTCCAATATTCAAATCCATGCCAAACCCAGAAATTGGAAACGATTGAAACGCCTCTACTCCTTAACTTTACTTCCGGGGAGGGGTTGGTGTTACCTGAGCCTGTCGAAGGGTGGTCCACCGTTCAAATTTTCTTTACAACCAATTAAATTGGAACGTACCAGATTGCATTGAAATGGTCGAGACTGTCCCAGTTATTTAAACAGCAGGTGCCAATTTCAATGTTTTTCCTAAAAAGACCCAAGATCCTGCTAAAAACACAAAGTCCCACATCCGTGGGACCTTGAAAAACACACAACTATGACCAACAAAATTTAAGGATAAATTCCAAGCTGGACATCGATTGTTGTATAGACAACTGAAAGGGGTAAAATGTTGCAAGACCCTCCCACATTTTTTATTTCACATTTACCTTTGAATCATGAATTTGTACCAAGCTTACCTCCATTGCCAACAACAAGTTTTTACCGATAGCCGAAAAATTGTTCCCGGTGCTCTATTCTTCGCGCTTCAGGGAGAACGCTTCAACGCCAATGCCTACGTTGAGGAAGTTCTCCAAAACGGTGCCGGCATGGCGGTTACTTCCCGAGATGATTTGAAGAATCACCCCCAATGCATTCATGTGGCAGATACCACCCAAGCCCTCCAAGACTTGGCCCGCGAACACCGATCCAACCTCAACATTCCCGTGGTTGGAATCGCGGGATCCAATGGGAAAACCACCACCAAAGAACTTGTTACTGCCGTGCTTCAACAGCGTTTCCGCGTTCATGCTACTCCCGGCAACTTCAATAACCACATCGGTTTGCCCCTCACCATTCTTTCCACCCCGCCTCAAACCGAAATTTTGGTCCTCGAAATGGGCTCCAATCATCCCGGAGAATTAATGGTTCTCTGCGAAATCGGTGCTCCCACTTCCGGCCTCCTCACTTCCCTCGGGAAAGAACACCTCGAAGGATTCGGATCCTTTGAAGCCGTAGTAGAAGAAGAAGGCGCCCTATTTGATTACCTCAATGTGCATCAAGGAACCAAATTTGTTTTGAAAGATGATGCCCTGCTCGCCGGACGTTCCGGGAACGAATCCAACGCATTTTTCTATGGCACTACCGAAGATTGCGACGTGATTGGCGAATTCATTGCCGCCGACCCCACCGTGCGCTTCCGATGGAATTTCTCCCTCCCTCCCGATCCCAACGATCCGGAAGTTATTTCCCAACTCATTGGCCACTACAATTTTTACAACCTGTTGGCTGCCGCAACCGTAGGCAAATATTACGGAGTGAATTTTGGTATGATGGAAAAGGCCCTCTCAAGTTATGCTCCTTCCAATAACCGAAGTCAATACCTCGAAAAAGATGGCGTTCATTTGTTGCTCGACGCCTACAATGCCAACCCTTCCAGCATGGAACTCGCCCTTGATAACTTCGAGAAAAACATTCAATCCGACCTTAAAATTGTTGTTTTGGGAGATATGTTGGAGTTGGGGGAACACGAAGAAACCGAACACCTCGCCATCGTTGAAAAAGTGAAGCGCATGAATTTTTCCGAGGTGTGGCTCGTGGGTCCTGCCATGCTGAAGCATCAAGCCCATTTTGGCCCGAACATGTTCGGATTTGAGAACGTGGCCGCCTTACGAAACCATAAGAATTTAACCGATTACGTTGGCGGCTGGATGTTGTTCAAAGGATCCCGCGGCATCGCCGTTGAACGTTTCTTGGAAGCTTAATTTCATGCCCTCATTCCTCGAGATCATTTCGGTCATCTTCAACATCACTTCCGTGCTTTTCGCCCGGAAAGCGAACATTTGGGCGTACCCAACCGGACTCCTGGGAGTATCCATCCAGGCCTATCTCTGCTTTGCTGATTGGGGACTTTTTGCCGATGGAAGCATCAACATTTACTTTGCGATCATGAGCATTTGGGGATGGTGGATGTGGGGAAAACCCGAAAATGAACTGAGCATCCATCCTTGGAATGCTTCTGAAAAAAGGGTAGCATGGAGCTTGTTTTTCATCTTTCTGTTCATCTTTTATGTGGTTTTGGTTCGTTACACCAGCAGCACAGTTCCATTGGCGGATGCCTTGGTTTCGGCCGCATCCGTAAGCGCCATGTACCTCATGGCCAAAAAAGCCACCGAACAGTGGGTGTGGTGGATCTCCATTGACCTTCTTTCCGTGCCTTTGTACTCGTACAAAAACGCTCCATTCGTTGCTGCGCAATTCTTGATTTTTACTTTTTTAGCCTACAGCGGTTGGAAAAAATGGAAAGTCCAACAAACAACGCTTCTTTCAAAGTAATTTAAAAAGGTTTCTCCCTTAAATCTTCCTATTTTTGCAATAACTTTTACAACTATGTGGTACAAAAATATCCTTGAAGCCATTGGCAACACTCCCATGATTCAACTGAATAAAGTGGTTGAAGACATTCCAGCAACCGTTTTGGCAAAGGTAGAATACTTCAATCCTGGCCAATCCGTTAAAGATCGCATGGCGTTGAAAATGATCGAGGATGCCGAAGCCGCTGGCTTGTTGAAACCAGGAGGAACCATCATCGAAGGAACCTCTGGAAATACCGGAATGGGTTTGGCCCTCGCCGCCATCGTAAAAGGATACCGATTGATTTGTACCATGAACGACAAACAATCCAAAGAAAAAATGGACATTCTTCGCGCTCTTGGCGCCGAGGTTATCGTTTGTCCAACCAACGTTGGGCCAGAGCATCCCGACTCTTATTACTCCGTAGCCAAACGCCTCAACAAAGAAATCCCCAATTCCTATTACCCCAATCAGTACGATAACTTATCCAACTGGAAAGCCCATTATGAAAGCACAGGTCCTGAAATTTGGGAACAAACCGAAGGAAAAATCACCCACTTTGTGGTTGGTGTAGGTACCGGTGGAACCATCAGTGGAGTAGGGAAATATTTGAAAGAAAAGAACCCCAACATTAAAATTTGGGGAATTGATACCTACGGTTCCGTTTTCAAAAAGTACAAGGAAACCGGAATTTTCGATGAAAATGAAATCTACAGTTACATCACCGAAGGCATTGGGGAAGACATTCTTCCGGCCAACGTTGATTTCGATACCATCGATCATTTCGAAAAAGTAACCGATAAAGACGGCGCTTTGATGACCCGGGAGATCGCCAAAAAAGAAGGCTTGTTTTTAGGATATTCTTGCGGTTCCGCTTTGCAAGGCTTGCGTCAGATGAAGGATCAACTCACCAAAGACGATGTAGTTGTGGTACTTTTCCACGATCACGGAAGTCGTTACGTTGGCAAAGTGTACAACGATGATTGGATGCGCGAACGTGGATTTTTAACGCCAACCCGTGCGATCAATCTCATCGAAGGACACCTGAATTTGCCGTTGGTAACAGCGCATCCCCACGATCGACTCAGCACCGCTTTAGACAAAATGACCAAACACGGCATTTCTCAAATTCCGGTGATGGACAACGGTCGCTGCGTGGGAGTGTTGGACGAAGCTTCGTTGTTTTCCTCCATCATTGCCGATACGGCGACCACATTGAAAAGGGTAGATGAAGTGATGGGCGCGGCCCTTCCTCAAGTAGAAGGAAATGCAACCGTGGAAGAAGTAGCACAGAAAATGAAATCGGCACCTGCAGTATTGATGTCGGATCAATCGGGCAAGCTTCACATCATTACAAAGCAAGATTTAATCGCTTCCATCCGTAAGTAATTCGGTGAATCACCGCATTGTTTCTTTGGTTCCTTCCCTCACCGAATGGTTGGTGGCTCTTGGTTTGGAGGAAGAGTTGGTAGGAATTACCACATTTTGTGTGCATCCGCCATCCTTACTTCAGGAAAAAACCAAGGTAGGAGGAACGAAAAACCCGAACATCGACCGAATTCGATCCTTGAATCCTACGGTGGTGATCATGAACAAAGAGGAAAACAGGGAGGAGGATGCCCAAGCGATTTCAGAGTTCTCGAAGGTATTCGTCACCGAAATATCTACCGTTGAAGAAGCGTTCTCGGAAATGCGTCGCTTGGCCCAATTTTTTAAGAAGTCGGAAGTGCGGGTCAACGAACTCGAATCCCTTTGGGACCGAATTCCAAAGCCCGGGAATGGAGAATCGGTGCTGTACCTCATCTGGAAAAAACCATGGATGGGCGCCGGGGGCGATACCTACATCAGCTCGGTGTTGAATCGGTTAGGGTACACCAACGTTCTTCAAGATTGGGATCGTTATCCCGAAATTTCCATCGATTTTATGGGAAAAATCTTCCCGAAACGCGTATTTCTTTCCAGCGAGCCTTATCCGTTTTCGGAAAAGCATTTTGCCGAAGTGGAGGCCATGTTCCCTTGGTCGAAGGTGGAATTGGTGGATGGAGAAAAGTACAGTTGGTACGGCGAGCGCATGAAGTGGGTGGAAGAGTTGTTATTTGACTAGTTTTACAAATCCTGTTTTTTTAATGGGATTTCCTTGGCAGAATTCCGCTTCAAGTTGAAAGTAATAGGTTCCATCTGGCAAATTTCCACCATCCCATGAGATATTGGATTGTTGGGATTCAAAGACCTTCTGTCCCCATCTGTTGTGAATGATTAGCGAATATCGAATGGGTTTCGATTGCGGGTCAACAATTTCAAAAGTTTCATTAACGCCATCATTATTTGGGGTGAAAACGTTTAATTTATCAATGAGGCATTTCACTTCTGAAACCAACATGGAGTCGGTTGAAATACAATCATTCGAATCGGTTACCTGAATGAAGTACCAACCAGGCTTTAAGGGAGAAATAGAGGAAGAAGATCCAGTGGCATTTCCAGACCAAATGATCGTTGGATAAACTTTTTGCAGTTTAAAATCTTTTCCTTGAAAACCTTCGCAGAAGCAAATATTGTCTGGTAGAACATCTTGAGGAACTATGGCAGTATTTAATTGAATAAATATGGAATCGGTAGTTACACAACCAAATTTGGAGATGGCAGTAAGCGAAGTCCATCCGCTTTGAGTAACCGTTGTGGTTGTTTGATTCCCTCCATTGGACCATGCAATACTGCTATAATTTTTAAGTATTGCGGTAACTGGAATTGAATCGGTGCAAGTAATTAAACTATCGCTTAGCGTAATTTCAGGAAAGGTTCCTGGAGTTAAAGAGTAAGTAGTGGTCGAGGTGCAGCTATCGGTGGTAGTAATTTGAACAGTATAGTTGCCATAATTGGTAGAAGATGGATTGGGAATTGTTAAAGTTCTTCCGGAATTGAAGCCACCATTAGGTTGACGCCAAAGATAAGTTGCACCTACAATGGTATCCGCCGTTAAGGTGATAGGCTCCCCCATTCTAAAACATGTCTTACTTGGTACCACATTCACTGAAAATTGTCCGAAACCAGTGAAATACCCATACCTTGTGCCTCCTCCAGGAGCATTTAAAATGCCCATATGAAATAATGATTTTGAGTTGGTAATTACTACACCTTGCCCAGGGGCAATTTGGGAAGTGCTAAATCTAATTTTAGAGAAGACCCATTGGCCATTTGTACCTGTTACTGGTTGGAAAGTTGTTCCCACCGGAAAAACTGCAGGAGTACCATTGAATGAAAAATTGTTCTCCGACCCCGAGCGGGTTACAAGTAGAAGAGCGAATGGATCCGAATTTGTGCGAATAAAAGCCGAGTAATATGAACCCGTGCACCGATCCGTAGGAGGAAGAATCGCCCCACCAAATTCACATCCAGTCCCCGTTCCATGAAAGGCATAAATGGAGTCGGATGCCGAAACAAATGTGCTGGAATTGGAGAAGTTATGAACATAAGTTTGTCCAGATTGAAGAGTTGCAACCGGGATGGAGTTTCCATCAACAAAAACCCGAGTATTGTTATGAATTGCGGTTACATAAACCCGATCGCCCGATGATAAATCTCCTTGAACAACCATGTAGTTTTTATCTGTATTTTCAATCGGAACAATTTGGTCTCCAATAAGATCGTAACAACTCCCTTCTAAAACACTATCATCCGAATAGGTAATGGCAATGGGCTTATTAGCCACCACTTTACTTCCTACAATTTTTATCATGTTCGAATTGGAAGCGCAACAATAGGTTTGGCCTTTGTTTAAAACTACTGTAAATGGGGAAGCATTTCCATTCGTAAGCGAACAACTTGGGGAAATTTCTACCAAAGTTGAATCTTCGGTTGCTACAATTGTAAATGAATTGTATGCTGGAGGATTTAGAAATTGAGACGGCAAATCCGTTAATCCCGGAATAAAAAATCGTTTTCCGAGTGATTTTTTACCCTTTAATGCATAAAAATCTGAATTATGCCCAACTTCTACCTCATAATAGGTTACGATTAAATCAGATGCTTCTATTTTTATTCCTCGATTCAATACGGTTTGAAAGGGATAATTTTCTAGGCTGTCAATGAATGGAGTTAAGTCAATTGAAATAACTGTACCAGCATTTAAAACTCGATTAATTGGAGGAAAAGAAGAATTGGAAGGCAGTGAAATTTTGACCATAGTATTATTCCTTAAAGCACTTACCTTAATTGAAATTGGTCGATCACCATGTCCTGAAGTAACTTCAGGTACCGCAAACCAAAATTCGGTGTCAAGTTGGGCAAAACTTGACATACTGCTAACGATTAAAAGTAAAAAAAATATACTTTTCATGCGAATTGGTCTTTTTTTCAAAGGTAAATAAACCTGCTTAAAAAGAGGCATTTTACTCCTGAATTATTCTTTAATTTTGCATTGATCATGGATAAAAAAGACATTTCGGAAGCCCAATTGCGGGGCGAAAATTCGTTGGTAGGTCATTTAGGAATCGAGTACCTCGACCTAACTCCTGGGCACATTGTTGCCCGCATGCCCGTTGATCATCGGACCATGCAGCCTTTCGGCCGTTTGCACGGAGGTGCATCCATGGCGTTGGCCGAAACCATCGGTTCTTTGGGTTCGTATCTGTTGGTAAAAGAGGAAGGGAAATTAGCAGTAGGGATTGAAATCAACGCCAACCACGTACGAGCCGCCCGCAGCGGATGGGTAACGGGAACCGGAAAGATCGTTCATCAAGGCAAAACAACTCACGTTTGGGAAATTCGTATTGAAGATGACGAGCATCAGCTCGTTTGCATTTCCCGATTTACCGTTGCCATCATTGAGCCGAAATGAAAAACTTCCTTGGATATCGCCCCCACGGACAGCGCTCCCAGTGGTACACGTGGCCCGATGGGGCGGAACTTCGGTTGAACCGATGGGAAGATATTCCTCAAAATCCGGGTTTTGTTTACGCCCCGTTCGAACCCAGTGAAGATTGTCCGATCATTTGGATTTCCTCCAA
>CANHCV010000036.1 GCA_947459245.1 Bacteroidota bacterium | reverse complement strand
TTGAGGCACATCAATCACCAACGATTCAATGGGTTCGCATTTCACGCCATCAATTTCTTTGAAAAGTACGCGAGGCTGCCCCAACTGCAATTCGAATCCTTCACGGCGCATGGTTTCAACAAGAATCGACAAGTGAAGAATTCCACGTCCGTACACCAAAAAGGCGTCGGGAGAATCGGTTGGTTCTACTTTCAATGCCAAATTCTTCTCGGTTTCCTTGTACAAACGATCGTGCAAGTGGCGGGAAGTAACAAATTTACCTTCCTTACCAAAGAAAGGAGAGTTGTTGATGGTGAACAACATGCTCATGGTTGGCTCATCCACTTTGATGGGAGTCATTCCCTCTGGATTTTCCGCATCAGCAATGGTATCTCCAATTTGAAAATCATCGATTCCTGTGATTGCGCAAATATCTCCGGCAACGCCCAAATCGATTTTCTTTCTTCCTAACCCTTCAAACGTGTAAACTTCGCGAACGCGGGCTTTTGCTTGTCCACCTTCGTTTTTCACCAAGGTAACCGGCATATTGTCCCTGATGGAACCGCGTGTGATACGACCGATGGCAATACGACCCATGAAAGTGGAATAATCCAAAGAGGTGATTTGCATTTGAAGCGTTCCTTCTGCAATTTTTGGCTCAGGAACGTTTTCCAAAATAGAATCCAAAAGCGGAGTAAAGTCCGTTGCAGGCTTTTTCCAATCTGGTCCCATCCATCCTTGCTTTGAAGAACCGTACATCACGGGGAATTCCAATTGTTCCTGAGATGCACCCAAATTAAAGAACAAATCAAAAACTTGTTCGTAAACCTCATCTGGACGGCAGTTTTCTTTATCTACTTTATTGACCACCAAAATCGGACGAAGTCCTAATTCCAAGGCTTTTTGAGTAACGAAACGGGTTTGAGGCATCGGACCTTCGAAAGCATCCACCAACAACAAAACCGAGTCGGCCATTTTCAACACTCGTTCTACCTCACCTCCAAAGTCGGCGTGACCTGGGGTATCGATAATGTTAATTTTAGTTCCCTTGTACGTTACGGATACGTTCTTGGAAAAGATGGTAATCCCACGCTCTCTTTCAAGGTCGTTGTTGTCCAAAATCAACTCTCCGGGATTCTCATTTTCCCTGAATTGGTTGGTCTGGTAAAGGATTTTATCAACCAAGGTTGTTTTTCCGTGGTCAACGTGCGCGATGATTGCGATGTTACGAATAGGTAATGACATAAATTTCAATTCGGGCGCAAAGGTACTTCAAAAAAGATGGAAAATCGGGCATTCCAAAATCTTTTAGGTTTCGTTTGTAATTTGCGTTCAAATTTTAACTTATGATGAAGAAATGGTTATCTGGAATTTTGGTCCTTATCGCAGCGATGGCCAACAGCCAAAATCCCCTCCCCAATTTCACAGAAATGGATTTATGGAAATTGGGATATGCGAACGGGCTTTCGGCATCAGCCGATGGAAAATACCTTGTATTCAGCGTTCGAACCTACGATCTCGATAAAAATAAAGGACAGAATGATTTGTTTGTTTACCAGGTTCAAACCAAAAAAGTAACGCCCATCACCCAAACTCCCGAATCGGAAAACGGTGCTTGTTTTTACGGAAAAACCCAGAAAATCGTTTTTTCTTGCGCTTCAGCAGAAGGAAATCAAATTTTTTCTATCAATCCCGATGGAACCCAGCGCACCCAATTGAGCAGCATTGATGGAGGAATTTCGGAGTTTAAATTTTCCAGCGATGGAAAACGACTGGCCTACACCCAAGAGGTGAAGTTGGATCAAAAGGTTTCGGAGAAATATTCCGATTTGCCCAAAACCACGGCCATGGTTTACGATGGTTTAATGTTCAAACACTGGAACCAATGGGCAGATGATCAGTATTCTCACTTGTTCTACCTCGATATTCAAGGTGATCGATTTGTTGGAAGAGGAACCGATGTGATGGAAAACGAACGTTGGGATTTCCCCATGCTTCCTCACGATGGAATTGATCAGATGGATCTTTCACCCGACGGCAATTTATTGGCGTATGCCACCAAAAAAAGTTTTGGCACCGATGCCGCCCGCAGCACCAATTCTGAAGTATATGTCTTCAACATCACCTCGGGGAATACCGCCGTTTTCACTCGTGGAAACGATGGTTACGACAAAGAGCCCCGCTTTTCTCCCGATGGAAAAAGCTTGGTTTGGCTATCCATGGAAAGAAACGGATTTGAAGCCGACCTCAGTCGATTGATGATTCAAGGAATCGATGAACAAGGAAATCCGTTTGGAAAACCACAAAACCTCACCGGTACTTTCGAATACAATTCCCACCATCCCCTCTTTTTTTCGAATTCGAAAATTGGAGTAACGGTAGAAATCGAAGGAACCATTCAAGTTTATACTTCCGAAAAGAAAACCGATTGGAGTGCCTTAAAACCTGCAACCAAAGGATTTCATAATTACAACGACTTCACCGTTGCAGGCTCCCTGGTTTTTGGACTTAAGTCTACCCTACTCGCTCCCAATGAACTTTACCTAATCGACGGATTAAAAATGACCGAAACAAAAGTTTCTGCCATCAACGATGCAACGTTAAAAAACTTCGCTACCCCTACGATGGAATTGGTAAAAGTTCCTTCTTCCGATGGGAAAGAAATTTTTACTTGGGTGGTTAAACCAGCCAATTTCAATCCGAATCAAAAATATCCTGCTTTACTTCTTTGTCAGGGTGGTCCGCAAAGCATGGTTGGTCAGGGATTTTCCACCCGTTGGAATACCCGTGTAATGGCCGGGCATGGTTATGTAGTGATGTACCCTAACCGCCGAGGATTGCCCGGTTTTGGAAAAGAATGGAACGAAAGCATTTCGGGCAAATGGGGAGAACAGGCCATGCAGGATTTGCTTTCGGTTACCGATCATTTTGCCAAGCAATCTTACATCAACAACGAGAAATTAGGTGCGGTTGGTGCGAGTTTTGGAGGATATTCGGTGTATTGGTTGGCCGGAAATCACCAAAATCGCTTCAAAGCATTTATTGCGCATTGTGGAATTTTCAACACCGAAAGCATGTATGGTAGTACTGAAGAAATTTTCTTTAGCGATTGGGATTCCGATGGTCCATTTTGGAAAACGCCAAAACCCAAAACGTATACCGAGTATTCCCCTCACTTGTATGTACAAAATTGGAACACTCCCATTTTAGTCATTCACAATGAAAAAGATTTTCGTGTTCCTCTTGAACAGGGTCAAATGGCCTTTACCAGTGCACAGTTAAGAGGTGTTCCAAGCAGACTCTTGGTTTTCCCCGATGAGGGTCATTGGGTGTTGAAGCCCCAGAATTCCGTAGCGTGGAATCGAGAATTCTTCAACTGGTTGGATACTTACTTGAAATAAGCAACTTCCAACAAGAAGTTTGACCTCTTTAGTTCGAATTTCAACATTACCTTTGCGACAAATTTTTTAACCAATTATGAAACTAAAATCGCTTTTTGCAGGATTCCTGTTGGGAATTTTGTTCCTTTCCGCTCGTGCCGACGAAGGAATGTGGCTGCCGATGCTCATTGGCAAGAATTATGAGCAAATGAAAAAACAAGGATTCCGCTTAACGGCTGATGATTTGTACAACATTAACCAAGCCAGCTTGAAAGACGCCATCGTTTGGTTCAATGGTGGTTGTACTGGAGAAATCGTTTCCAAACAAGGAATGATTTTCACCAATCACCACTGCGGTTACGATGCCATTGCGGCCAATTCAACCCCAGCCGATAACATTTTGGACAACGGTTGGTGGGCGCCCACGATGACTGCTGAAAAACCCATCAAAGACATGTGGGTATCTATTTTGGTACGCATGGAAGATGTTACCGGTCGCGTGCAAGAAGGTCTTGCTGGTGTTCCAGAAAAAGATCGAAACAAAAAGTTGATGGAAATCAACAAAAAGATTGTTGAAGAAGTAACCAAAGGCACCGGATACGATGCTCGTGTTTCCGAGTACTACCGTGGAAATGCTTACTATTTGTTGATTTTTGAAAAATTCAACGATGTTCGTTTGGTTGGAACTCCCCCACAATCCATTGGTAAGTTTGGAGGAGATACCGACAACTGGGTTTGGCCACGTCACACCGGAGACTTTTCTGTTTTCCGCGTTTATGCCAACAAAGAAAACAAACCAGCAGCGTTCTCCAACGACAACGTACCTTACGTTCCTAAGCGTCACCTTCCAGTTTCCATCAAAGGAGTTAAAAACAACGATTTTGCCATGGTTTACGGTTTTCCTGGACGAACCAATCGTTATGAAACTTCCATGGGTGTGAAATTGGCGGTTGAAAAGGTAAACCCAACCATCGTTAAACTTCGCGACATTCGTCTTTCCAACTGGAAAAAACAAATGGATGCAAACGTAGATCACCGCTTGAAGCTATCTTCCATGTATGCCAGCGTAGCGAACTATTGGAAGTATTTCATTGGTCAGACCGAGCAGATGCAGCGTTTAAAGGTGTACGAATCGAAAATGGCTACAGAGGCAAAATTCCAAGATTGGGCAAATTCTCGAAAGGAATACCAAAGTTTGTTGGCTGATTGGAAAGTTGCCTACGGAAATTGGGAAAAATACGCTGTTCACAGCACGTACATGAACGAAGGAATCATGGCTTCTACCTCTTGGACCCGTTTCGCACTTCAGATGAAAGGATTAAGCGAAGCTTTAACCAAGAACGATGCAGAAAGCATCAAAAAAGCAACAGAAGGATTGAAAAAAGCGGCTGAAGGTTTGAAATCAAATGCTTTCCGCGAACCATCTGACCGTGCTATTTTGGCTGCTATTTTGGTACAATTCTACCAAGATATTCCAGCCGACCAACATCCTGCAGTTTTGAAAGAAGTATTTAAATCTTCGGACAATCTTGCTGTTCAAGCTGAGAAATACGTGAACAAGCTTTACTCCAAATCTGTTTTAGTAAATGCAGATAAAGCCATGGCATTCTTAGAAAAGCCAAATGCAAAGACTTTGGAAGCTGATCCTGCTTACAAATTGATCAATGGATTTGTGAGCAATTTCAACGATAACATTTCGAAATACGCCATGGAATTCAATGCCATGAACGGAACCAACATGCGTTTGTTCATCAAAGGAATGATGGAAATGAATCCGAATACCATGTTTTATCCCGATGCGAATTCAACCCTTCGCATTACTTACGGAAATGTTCAGGATTACCAACCGCGCGATGGGGTTACCTACAACATCACCACCAATATCGATGGCGTAGCTGAAAAGTACAAAGCCGGTGACGATGAATTTGATCTTCCAAAAAACTTTTTGGAATTGGTGAAGAAACGTGATTTCGGACCTTATGCTGAGAACGGAACCATTCCTGTGGCTTTCATTACCAACAACGATATTACGGGTGGAAACTCTGGTTCACCTGTCATTAATGGAGATGGAGAATTGATCGGATTAGCTTTCGACGGAAACTGGGAAGCCATGAGTGGCGATATCGTTTTCGATAAGAAATACAAGCGTACCATTTGCGTGGATGCTCGTTACGTTTTGTGGTGCATCGAGAAACTCGGTAACGCGCCCCACATCGTAAAAGAATTGGATGTTCGCAAATAAGCCGTTATTTAAATCATGAAAAAGCCCCTCGAATTTCTTCGGGGGGCTTTTTTATTTCCCTTCCTCGAATTGCAAATAGCAAGATTTCAATCGAGCAACCAAATCGTAATCGGTGGCCGATTTTAGAAAGGCCTCGGGAATAGGACATCGATCCAAGTACGCATCGAATTGTTGGTCGGGCAAGAAAAACAACCCTTCTTCAACGTATAATCGCAACAATTCTTTCAATAATTTTCGGGTGCGATCTTGGTTTTCCAATTCCATGATCTCACGTTTTTGCCGTTCGCGTTTGCTGAAAACGTAATACAAAAAACTAATCGGATTCTCGATGGGGTTGATCAACTTTGCAGCGGCTGATTTTTCAACCCCCAACGTTTGCATCTCTTTTCGAATTTCGTCAACAGGACGGCGGGGAATGTAAACCGGTTTAAGCGTATAGGCCAAGGGCGACAATTTAATCACGACTTGGTAATTGAACTTATCAATGCTGTCTTTGAACGAAATGATTTCCCGCTGAAAACCGCTGCAACTGATGAACAAGTCCTCGTTTTTTTCAAGCTGAATGGAAAAACGCCCAAAGGCATCGGCCACCACAAATCGCCCATTGGTTTTATTCACGATGTACACCTGAGTTCCCGTAATGGGCGTTCCTTGTGGACTTTTCACCCGACCATCCACTTGAATGGTTTGTGCAATGATTCCCTGAGCAAAAACAATTTGGAAGAAAAGAAAAAGATAAAATCGCATCAGGGGCAAACTTACATTATTTTTTTTCGTTCTTGGCAACGAAAGCTTAATTTTACAACATGACCGCCAGTTTCCGATTTGGGTTGCTTTTTGGATTTCTTTTCCACTCCATCTTCCTTTTTTCTCAAACCCCTGAGGAAAAATTCAAGGTAGCCAAAGCTTATTTTGACTCCAAGGAACTGGACAAAGCAGAACTAGCCTTTGAAGAATTATTCAAAAAAGATCCAGGCAACTCTACCCTCTACTCCTATCTTTTTCAAACTCAAATCAGTTTACTTCATTACGAACAGGCGGAAAAAACCGCTAAACTGATGGCAAAAAAATCGGAGTATCCTTCGATGTATTTGATCGATGCTGGATTTGCCGCCAAAAATCAGAAAGACAAAGCAGACAAAGCTCAAAAGTATTTTGAAGATGCGGTGGGAAAAATGAAAGCCAATCAGAGTTTAATCACTTCAGTGGCCGATCAATTTGAACAACGGAATGAATTGGAATGGGCCCTAAAAACCTATCGAAAAGGCATTCAGTTGTTGGGAGACGATGTTCAAGTTCGTTTCAAAATTGCAGAATATCTGGGCAAAATCGGTCAAAAACAATCGATGATTGATGAATTGCTATCCCTCCTCATTTTCGATGGGCGCCGATTGGAATTGGTTGAAAACACCTTACAAACCCAGTTAACCCAAAAATCGGAATGGGAACTTTTTCGGGTTTCCATTTTAAAAGCATCCCAAAAATATCCAGATCAACTGCCCATTTCGGAATTGTTCATTTGGTACCAAGTGCAACAAAACAATTTTGAACAGGCGCTACGATTAACGCAAGCCTTGGTTTCGAGAACAGGGGAAGATGGTAACCGCATTTATGCTTTATCCAAAGAAGCCGAAGGAGCCCAGAATATTCCAGCGGCCATTCAAATTTTAGAGGCCTATTTGGCCCTCGGAAAAGGAACGCCGCTGTACATGCAGGCGCGAATGGATTTGCTTGCATTTCGCAAGGATCAGCTCCTTTCTCAACCCAATTCCGATACCATTGCGCTTCAGTTAAAAAACGATTATCAGATTTTCTTTGATGAATTCGGTTACAAGGTTGGCAACTTAAATCTTCAGAAAGAATATGCGCGATTTTTGGCGTTCCGCCTGGACAGTCTCGATCGGGCCGTTCAAATGATGGAACAAGCCATTGAATTACCCGGATTAAATCGTTTGCAGCAAGCCGAACTCAAATTGGAATTGGGCGATTTTTATTTGATTGCAGGAGATGAAGCTGAAGCTGCATTAACGTACGGACAAGTAGATAAAGCATTCAAAGAAGACGCCATCGGTAGGGAAGCAAAATTCCGAAACGCTCGATTGAGTTTTTTTCAAGGCGATTTCGAATGGGCCCAAGGGCAATTGGATGTTTTAAAAGCGGCAACCACCCAAAAAATTAGCAACGATGCCATTTTCTTGGGCATGTTAATCCAGGATAACTTAGGCATCGATTCGAATTTTGCAGCTATGGAAACGTTTGCTTTGGCCGACCGATTTGCTTTTCGTTTAAAAATTGATTCAGCACTCTTTTATTTCGGCAAATTGGTTACCGATTTTCCTGCCCACTCCATTACCGATGAAGCTTGGTTTGCTACCGGCAAAATGTTTGAACGCGCTTTGAGATTTCAGGATGCCGTTGAGTGGTACAAAAAAGTTGTGGACGGATATGGTCAAGAAATTTGGGCCGACGATGCGTTGTTTCGATTGGGCATGCTGTATTCTTACCCCTTGAACAATAAAGAAGAAGGAAAAAAGTATTTTGAAAAACTCTTGATCGACTATCCAAATTCTACTTTCGCGGTGGAAGCTCGCAAACATTTCCGCCAACTTCGGGGAGATGGACAAGAAACCCCGGAACCTTTGGAATTTGTTCCATTCGATTCGGGATGGTCCTTATAAAATTAAATCCATGGTCATTTACAACGTTACGGTAAACATCAATGAAGAAATTCAACAAGATTGGTTGGATTGGATGAAAAATGTACATATCCCCGAAGTCATGTCAACGGGCTGCTTCCTTGATTCCCGCATGATGTGTTTAAGCGAACCGCAGCCGGAAGAAGGCGTAACGTTTGCCATTCAATATCGACTGAAAGATCGGCAAATGTTGGATCGGTATTTCGATCAATTTGCACCTGCCCTTCAACAATCCCATACCGAAAGGTACCTCAATCAATTTGTAGCTTTTCGCACCATTTTAGATTTGGAAAAGGAATTTTAAGTTCCTGTACTTTTATCTTCCTATTTCAGATAAAAATCTTTAATTTTGCCCGGCAAATACGCTCACTTAAACGCTGTTTGCCATGTTAGATTTTTCGAAGAAAATCGTTGGAGAAGCCCTCACTTACGACGATGTCCTTTTGGTTCCCGCCTATTCTGAAGTGCTTCCACGCGAAGTTTCCATTCAATCCAAAATTTCCAGAAACATTGTTCTGAATGTTCCCATTGTTTCAGCTGCAATGGACACTGTAACCGAACATCACTTGGCCATTGCCATTGCGCAAGAAGGTGGCTTGGGAATTCTACACAAAAACATGAGCATCACCGCCCAAGCCGAAATGGTTAGAAAAGTGAAAAGAGCTGAAAGCGGTTTAATTGTTGACCCCTTCACCTTGAATGAGGATGCAACCGTTGGCGATGCGCATCATTTAATGAACGAACATTCCATCGGTGGAATTCCCATCGTTACCAAAGAAGGGAATTTGGTAGGAATTGTAACCAATCGCGACCTTCGTTTCGAAAAAAATGCTGCCCGAAAAATTACCGATATCATGACCAAAGATCGGTTGATTACGGCTCCAGAAGGAACAACTTTAAAGGAAGCTGAAGCCATTCTTCAGGAATATAAAATTGAAAAATTATTGGTAACCAATTCTGCAGGAAAATTGGTAGGATTGATCACCTTCAAAGATATTTTAAAAGTGAAAGACCACCCCAATGCCTGCAAGGACAGCATGGGAAGGTTGCGCGTTGGTGCTGCAGTTGGTGTTACAGTAGATATGATGGAACGGTTGGAAGCACTGGTAAAAGCAGGTGTGGATGTGGTAACCATTGATACGGCTCACGGGCATTCCAAGGGTGTGATTGAAGCGGTTCGCCGTGCAAAATTGGCCTTTCCTCATTTGGACATCATCGCCGGAAACATTGCAACCGGTTCCGCAGCCAAAGCCCTGGTTGAAGCAGGTGCCGATGCCGTTAAAGTTGGAATTGGTCCAGGATCCATTTGTACCACCCGAATCATTGCCGGTGTTGGAGTTCCTCAGCTTTCGGCCTTGTTCGAAGTTTCGGAAGCATTGAAAGGAAGTGGAGTTGCGATCATTGCTGATGGCGGCATTCGCTTCACGGGTGATATTGTAAAAGCTTTAGCCGCCGGTGCAGATTGCATCATGGCAGGATCTTTGTTTGCAGGAGTTGAAGAATCTCCAGGCGAAACCATCATTTACGAAGGAAGAAAATTCAAATCCTACCGAGGAATGGGCTCCATCGATGCCATGAAAGAAGGATCAAAAGACCGTTACTTCCAAGACGCCGAAGACGAAGTAAAGAAATTGGTTCCCGAAGGAATTGTTGGACGTGTACCGTACAAAGGAAGGTTAAGCGAGGTGATGTACCAATACATTGGTGGTTTGAAAGCTGGAATGGGTTACTGCGGTGCAAAAAGTATCGAAATTTTGAAGGATTCGAAATTTGTAAAAATTACGGCTGCAGGAGTTCGAGAAAGTCACCCCCACGGAGTTTCCATAACCAGAGAGGCACCCAATTACTCAAGAGGAGAATAATCCATAGAGCGTCTGAAAAGGCGCTTTTTTAGTGCTTAAAGATTTTGCGATACCAAGCAATGATGAACAAAATGATCAGGATAGTCATAAGGAGGTAACGAAACGATTTGGAGTTCGTATTCCTAGACCTTAAACCTTAACACCTATAAACAAAAATCCCCCCAGCTCGATGCGGGAGGGATTTTTTTATGGCAGTAATCGACCATACATCCGTGGGAATGGAATGGTTTCCCTTACGTGGGGCAATTTACAAACCCATGCCACCAATCGTTCCAGGCCCAATCCAAATCCAGAATGTGGAACGGAACCGTAACGACGAAGGTCTAAATACCATTCGAATGCTTCCATGGGAAGTTCGTGTTCTTTAATTTTTTCTACCAACCAATCTTTATTGGTTTCGCGCTCCCCTCCCCCAACAATTTCACCGTAACCTTCGGGTGCCAAAACGTCAACTCCTTTGGCCAATTCAGGATTATTGGAATCGCGTTTCATGTAGAAGGCCTTTACTTCGTGCGGCCAGTTGTACACCATGATGGGCGTATCAAACAAACGAGTAATAACGGTTTCATCCGAACCGCCCAAATCGTTACCAACTTCAAAGTTTTTAGCCGATTCCAACCAAGTTGGAATATTTCGACTCAATTCTTCAAGGTTTGATTTCTCGCTATGAAGGGCACGAAGTTTATCTTCATGAAATTTGCGTTCTCCTTTTTTGGTAGACTGATCGGCAACTTTCACTTCACGCTGAGCGATATCTGCATGAATTTCTTCCAATCTTGCTTGGGCATTTTTTAAATCTTCTTCCAAAAGGGTGATGGCATTTCTACCGTTCACTTCGCTTTTTCCTTTCAAAATTTCAATGGCATCGTGGTAGGGAATTCGTGGGAAAGGTTTGATAATGTTTTCCAAAGGTTCGATTGGGCGCTCGATGATTTGAAGTTCTTCTTTGTTCTTCTCCAAAACACGAGAAACAACATGGCGAAGAAATCCTTCGATGAGATCCATGTTCATTTCCAAATCATAAAAAGCCATTTCGGGCTCAATCATCCAAAACTCTGAAAGGTGACGTCGGGTTTTTGATTTTTCTGCGCGGAAAGTAGGTCCAAACGTATAAATTTTACCCATAGCCATGGCCATGGCTTCACCGTACAATTGTCCGGATTGGGATAAATATGCAGGATCTCCGTAGAAATCAGTTTCAAACAAGGTTGATGTGCCTTCGCAAGCGTTTCCGGTAAATATGGGCGCATCCATTTGAACGAATCCTCGATCTTGGAAAAATTCGTGAATGGCCATGATGAGCGTATTTCTAATTTTCATGATGGCCCATTGGCGACGCGAACGCAGCCAAAGGTGACGTTGATCCATCAAAAATTCTACGCCGTGCTCTTTGTTCGAAATGGGGTATTCTTCCGATTCTGAAATAATTTCCAAATGAGTTACCTGAAGCTCTACTCCACCAACTTGTCGATCGTCGGCAACGATGTTTCCGGTTAAAGAAATGGAAGACTCTTGAGGAAGGCGTTTGGCGTTTTCAAACGATTCATTTCCAACAGTTTCTTCAGCAACTACGCACTGAAGAATTCCTGTTCCATCGCGCAAAACGATGAATGCGAGACCTTTGGAATCACGTTTGTTGGTAATCCACCCTTTTACGGTTACCGATTGGCCTAAGTATTTTTGGAGTTCGTTGATGTAAATCATAACTTTGAATAGCGAGCAAAATTACCTAATTTTATCGAATAATTCTGAACTCAAAAACAATAGTCATGCGAAACAAAAACCTTTTCTTTGTCTTTTTCATGTTAATGATTGGCCTTTCGTCCAATGCCCAAATCCCAAGTTACCTTCCAACTCGAGGTTTATCCGCTTGGTTTCCATTCAATGGAAATGCTGGTGATAGCAGTGGAAACAACAATCATGGCGCTAATAACGGAGCAACTTTAACCCAGGATCGCAACGGTAAATCAAACGCAGCCTACAGTTTTTCTAATGCATCCATTCAAGTTGCTACTCCATCTTGGACTTTTTCACCGACCGACTCTTTTTCTTACTCCCTTTGGGCTTATCAAACCGGAGGTGGTTGTTTGCTTATGAGCGGTTCGGGAACGAATGGAAACTTCATTTCCATTTTGCAATCTTCAACAACGAACTTTCAATTTGGCACCAACAAACAAGGTTCACCTTGGGCTTGGGCGGCCACTTCTCCAATTCTTAATACTTGGACCCACTACGTGGCGGTTTATGAGGGTAGCATGATGACTCTTTACCAAAATGGACTTCCGGTTGGATACGGAAGTTTTTCTCAAGCCAATACCAATGCTACCAATTTGCCTTTTTACATTGGCAAAGATATCGGCACCTATTTCTTCAACGGCTCGTTGGACGATATTGCTGTTTACTCGCGCGCCTTATCTTCCTCTGAAGTACAAAGCATTTACCAAGAATGTGGAAACAACTTGACCTCTTCCCCTCCAACTTCCATTACAGAACGAATGGGAAGAACGGTTTCTTTGGTAACCAAAGCGACAAAAGCAGGCTCTACCTATACTTGGCAAATCAATCGCGGAACCGGTTACTCGGTTATTTCCAATGGTGGGCAATTCTCCGGTGCAAATACCGATTCACTCATTGTATCTAACCTTACCTTGGCCAATACCGGGAATAAAATTCGTTGCGTTGTTAGGACCAATTCCTGCGCCGACACGACAGCAGAGACGACTCTTCAAGTATTAAATACTCAATCTGCTCCGTTCATTTCTTCCATTTCTTCTCTTTACCCCAATCCGTGTCAAGAATTTTTAACGTTGGTTTCCAATCAATCATCAAGTTTTCAAATCATCGATTTGAACGGTAAAATTTGCAAGAGTGGTGTTGTATATGTGGGTGAAAACCAAATCAACGTTATGGATTTACCAACAGGAATTTATGCGATTAAACCCTCCGTTGGACCCAGTCTTCGATTTTTCAAAACGACGAAGTAAGGTTTCAACTGGTATAACGTTGCACTCTTTTTTCCATGAGTGAACCCTATTTTTCCGAACAAACCTTTGAAAGCAACAAATATCCGCTTCGTGGGGAGTACGATTGTTGTATTTTCAAAGGATTAAATTTTTCTGATCAAGATTTATCTGGATATTCCTTCAACGAATGTACTTTTTACGATTGTAATTTTTCATTAGCCAAAATCTTAAATACCGCCTTCCGAGATGTAAAGTTCAAGGGATGTAAATTGATGGGACTTCGATTTGAAGATTGCAACTCGTTTGGTCTATCCTTTTCGTTTGAGGATTGTACCTTGAATCATGCCTCTTTCTTCCAAGTTAAAATGAGAAAAACAGTGTTTAAAAACTCATCTTTATTGGAAGTTGATTTTTCAGAAGCAGATCTTTCAGAATCTACTTTTCATGAATGCCCATTATCGTTGGCACTCTTCAACCGCACCAACGCGGAGAAATGTGATTTTAGAACTGCTTTTGGTTATTCCATTGATCCAGAGATAAACCGGTTAAAAAACGCACGGTTTTCAACTTCAGGAATTTCAGGATTGCTGGATAAATTCAACCTCATCATAGAGGATTAGACCAATGATTTCGGGGTTGGGAATGGACTACTTATCCTTTTGGAAAAGCGTTTAACCTTGCAATAGGCGGAAAGCTAATTCTTTGAGAAGACCGGCTTCTTCGGTGTTGCCATTATTGACCCCTTTGCTGCGAAGATCGTACTCTAATAGCGTTTTCAAAGCACGTGAGGCGTATCCGGCTGGATAAATTCGTGCGGCCGACTGGATATCTTTCATGGCCCATTCGGATTTCATTCCCAACATTCTGGCCGCATCGGCAGGACGTTGATTTTGCAACTTCATGGTTTGGTACACCCACAATTTGCTGTAAAACCCGTAAAGCAGCGCCAAACACCCGATCAAAGAAAAATCGGTCCCTTTAGGGTTATTGGCAAAGTATTGGAAAATTTGAATTACTCGATCGGAGTTTCTGGTGGCAATGGCTTTTTGCAATTCGAACACGTTGTACTCCCGATTCATACCTGAGAATGCATGGACATCATCTGCAGAAATGGTTTTGCGCTCCCCGATGTTTACCTTTATTTTTTGAAACTCGTTGTGAATTTTTGAAAGGTTCGTTCCGCAGAATTCCGCTAACAAATGTGCTGCTGGCTCATCCATTTGGTATCCTACCTCTTTTGCATAATCGAATAACCAAGAAGCGACTTGATTATCGTTAAGCGGTTTACTTTCAAAAATGATGGCATATTTATCCAATTCTTTGAAGAGCTTTTTCCGTTTATCAAGCTTATCACTTTTGTAGGCAATGACCAAAATGGTAGAATCCATCGGAGAATCGAAATATCCATCCATTTTTTCCCAATCTTTCATCATCTGCGCTTCTTTGAGAAGAACAACTTGGTATTGGGACATCATGGGATACCGTTTACACGTTGAAATCAAGGTATTTGCATCAACATCTCTACCGTACAAAATGGAAAAATTGAATCCTTTTTCCATTTCATCCATTAAATCGTTTTCAAAAGAATCCATCAATTGGTCCAAGAAAAACGACTCCGATCCATACAGAAAATAGATGGGTTTAGGCGACTTCTTTTGGATGTCTTTTTGAATTTCAGAAAATGATTTGGTTGGCATTAAAATTTCAAATGTTTTACCGTTTGTCCGTGGTTCATGATTTGTTTGAGCGAATCAATTCCAATGTTGATATGATTCTCTACAAAGGTAGCACTTACTTTGACATCGCTTTCCGCAGTTTTTACACCTTCAGGAATCATGGGTTGATCGGAAACCAACAAAAGCGCACCAGCGGGAATTTCATTGGCAAATCCTGTGGTAAAAATCGTTGCTGTTTCCATATCAATTGCAATGGCTCTGATTTTGGTGAGGTAATCTTTAAACTCATCATCATGTTCCCAAACTCGGCGGTTGGTGGTGTAAACGGTACCCGTCCAATAATCCATTTCATAATCTCGAATGGTGGTTGAAATGGCTTTTTGGAGCGCAAACGCTGGGAGTGCGGGCACTTCAGAAGGGAAATAATCATTGGACGTTCCTTCACCGCGAATTCCTGCGATGGGCAGAATTAAATCACCAATGAGGCTTTTCTTTTTCAAACCGCCACACTTTCCTAAAAACAAAACGGCTTTTGGATGAATGGCACTGAGCAAATCCATAACGGTTGCAGCCATGGGAGAACCCATTCCAAAATTGATTAGAGTAATGCCATCGGCAACAACGGTGGTCATGGGTTTATCCCGTCCCACTACTTCAACTCCGTATTTTTGAGCAAATCTTTCTACATAATGAGAAAAATTGGTCAACAAAATATAAGGAGTGAATTCTTCTAAAGGTCTTCCGGTGTATCTTGGCAACCAGTTTTCTACAATTTCTTTTTTCGTCTTCATAAGCCAAGTATTGATATCAAAAATAACGCATTGGAATCCGTATTCAAACCTTTCCCTTTAAATTTCCCACAAATTCCACTTAAATTAAGTCGGAAAGGTTCGAGTATTTGGATCTGGGATGATTTTCGGAACAAATCGGTCATTTGTACTCCCGAAGAATGGGTAAGGCAACACGTAGCTCATTGGTTGGTGAATGAACGAGGAATTTCCCGCAATCGAATCCGATTGGAATTGGGGTTTGAGTTGAACGGATTATCGAAAAGGGTTGATATATTGGTTTTCAATGAGCACTTTGATCCGTGGCTATTGGTAGAATGCAAACGGCCTGAAGTAAAACTGGATGATTCCGTTTACCAACAGGCCGTTCGATACAATTTAGTTTGGAAGGTTCCTCAGTTGATGCTCACCAATGGCCTAGAAAGCCAATGGTTGGAAGTAACCTTGAACGAATAATTACCTTCCGTCAATCAATTTCCCTAATCCACCCAACACACTTCCTTCTTCTTTTTGTCCGTTAAATCCACCAGCGGCAACAATTCTCCCCGCTAATCGTGAGAAAGGCAGGGATTGCAACCAAACGGTTCCCGGACCCGACAGGGTGGCGAAAAACAGTCCTTCACCTCCAAATAAGGAGTTTTTAATTCCTCCAACGAATTCAATATCGTAGGTTACATCTCCAGCAAATCCTACCAAGCAACCGGTATCGATGCGAAGTTTTTCACCCCATTGCAATTCTCGGCGAATCACATGTCCTCCAGCGTGAACAAATGCCATTCCATCCCCTTCAAGCTTTTGCATGATAAATCCTTCACCGCCAAATAAACCAACACCTAACTTTTTCTGGAATTCGATTCCTACAGAAATTCCACGAGCGGAAGCTAAAAAGCTATCCTTTTGGCAGATGACCCGGCCACCGAATTGGGTTAAATCCAAAGGAATTACTTTGCCGGGGTACGGGGCCGCAAACATCACTTGACGTTTTTGATTTCCCTGATTGGTGTAAGCTGTCATGAACAGATTTTCACCGGTTAACAATCGCTTACCTGCGGTAAATAATTTACCTAAAAATCCGGCATTTTGATTGGTTCCATCTCCAAAAATGGTGTGCATTTCAATGTCTTGAGTCAAGTACATCAAGCTGCCTGGCTCGGCCAACACCGTTTCTTGTGGATCCAATTCAATTTCTACGCATTGCAGTTCTTCACCGAAGATTTTGTAATCGATTTCGTGGGCTTTGTTCATTTTGCTTCTGAATAATTTTTTAAATACATGAATCGTTCGGTTAAACGTCCATCTCGGCAAATGGTTGCTCGTTGAATCATCTCATCATCTAATCCGTTTTTCAATAAACCTGGAATAACAAATTCAATCAGGTAATCGCCAAATTCCGAACTCGCATCCGAAGGTAATTCACAAGGCAAATTATCAACGGCCATGATATCAATTCCGCCCTCTTGGTAGGGCGCTGTTTCTTTTCCACTTTCTGGATCGAATCCATAAACCGGTTTTGCAATGGTGCTTGCCCTTTGGGTACAAGGAATGCTTCCGTTGATATCGCAACTCACATCGGCAATAACGCTGATCTTGAAATCCAAGGATTGGGTATCTTCCAAGGAGAAGAATTTAGGTGCACGATTATCCCAATAAATGCAATTGATCAGCAAATCGGTGGATTGCCAAAAAGGAGTAAAATGCGCTTCAAATTGTTCGGGATGTTGGTGATACAACGTCCGATCGTATTTCTTGGATTCGTGATGAATCAGATAATCCTTTGCCAGAACATTAGCAAACACCGGTGTTTCAAAATGTTCATGCAGGTATTCTTCAACTGAAACTTGAGTAATTCCCGCATCGGTCAAGAACTGAATGGCTCCTTTGGCCACACGTCCACTTCCGGTAACAGCAATTTTGATGGATGGGATTTTAGCGGATTTCACCTGTTCTACAATGGCTTCATAACCTGCACTTTGGTGGGCCGGTTTCAATGAAAAGAACTTGGTTCGCTTTCCGAAGGCCAATAACCCGTTGTAGGCGCCAACAATCCCAGCAAACTTACCAAAAGCAACCAAACGGGCGCCTTTTTCATCCACCATGGTTTCATAATCTACCATGGCACATTGTTGATCCATTAAGGCTCGCAACAACTTTTGGTTGTACGGTTGTTCTTTGATGGTATGTGAAAAAAAGAAATGCGGTTTGTTGGGAATTAAGCGTGGAATGTCCATCTCTTTCACGTTAAAAAGAGCATCGCAATTCGATAAATCCTCTTGGATGGTAGCACCCACTTCCACGTAAGCGGAATCTGGAAAACACCGATGCGGAGATGGTTGAACCCAAAAACTTACTTCTGGATAATTTTGAATGATTTTTTGAACGTGAGAAGGAGTAAAGGGAACGCGTTTATCTGGAATGGATTTACCCTCTCGTAGAATACCAATTTTCATGGCACAAAGGTACGGGAGGATGGCGTTTTATCCTCAATAGGAATGATTAAAAATCCTTTCTACGTGACGGTACCAGGTGTATTTTTCCAGACAGATTTCCCTAGCTGTTTGTCCCATTTCCAACCACTCTGTTTTGTTATCTGAAAGCGCATACAGCAACTCAACGCATTGTTGTAGATTTCCGGGTTCGTGCAATTTAGCCGATACTCCATCTTCCAAAATTTCTCCAATTTGTTCGAGGGAGCTCGCAATGATGGGCTTGCCCATGGCCATGTATTCAAACAATTTGGTTGGAGACCCAAAGAACTTCGTTCCATCGGGATTGGGAACGTGAGGAGAAAGCAGCACATCACAAGCAGCCAAGTATTCGGGGCCTTCCTCCTGTGGAATTTGTCCGGGAAGAATCACTTGCCCCGTTTGAATCAACGGTGTTAATTTGGATTCAACGATTGAAAATTCGGGACCTTTTCCAATGAGCAAGAAACTTACCATTTCTTTTTTTTCGGGATACTTTTGGAAAAAATCGAGAATCGCATCTGCCAAAAAAGTGACTCCATGCCATTGTGAAAAAGTACCAATAAATCCAAAAACTCTTTTTCCATGAAGATGAAACTTTTGACGAATCACCTGCCCAGAAATTTTTGGATGGTACAATTCAGGATCAACTCCATTGGGATTAACTAGGATTTTTCTTGGATCAACTCCGTGCACCTGAATCAAATCGGATTTTGAAACCTCACTAACGACAACAATCAAATCAGCTTTTTTCAAAACCAGATTTTCTACGCGTTCAATGAGTTTTTTATGAATCATTTTCGCTCCGCCCCAATTTTTACCGATCCAAACAAAAGAACCGTTGTACTCGAGAATGAGCGGAATGTTCCATTTTTCTTTTAAGGCAACCCCTGAGTAATTCAGTAGCGAATACCTCTGATAAATGCATTGGGGTGAAATCGAACTCGTTTGAGACTGATTAATTACCGATTGATTAAATTTCAAGTCCATCAACTCAGGAATATTCCCTCCATTCTGAAAATTGGATTCTAAGATTTCAATGGGAATTTGAACACCGGTTAATTGGTCGGAGGACCAAACCTGAAGCGCTTTTCCCAATTGTTGAAGGGCACGAATAACTCCGGAGGTGTGTCCAACGCTTCCACCGCTTTTCAAATTAAACCATTGATCTGTACGGAGGTAGAGCACCTGATTTGGTTGATGAAGGGGAAGAATTGGGTTTGGAGAATGTTCTAAGTGGCCAATGATTTGGGAATGGTATCGTAAAACGAAAGGCCACTTCATCAAATCTCGGATGAGCGAAAAAATGGATTTTCGAAACGAAGGTAAAGGAGTTTGAAGATGATTTCGATCGAGAAGCTGAATGTTTTCGCACCTCGATAGCCAAGCCCAACACGAAAGCACACCCACGAATGGTTGATGGTGGATATCATCAACGTGAATGGTAAAAGATTTAACGGGGAAACGTTTGCGTTTCCAAACAAAATCTAGGGCTTCCTTTTGGGAATAATGCATCTTATTGAAGCGGCTTGAAAGAAGCTTTTCGTTTTTCTAAAAATGCAGAAGTTCCTTCTTTGAATTCATCGGTTCCAAACATTTTTCCGAACTCTTCAATTTCCTGTTGAAACCCAGGCCTTGATGATTCTAAATGCTTGTTTACCAATTCAATGCATTTTGAAACAGAGATTGGCCCCTTGGCAGCAACCTTATCAACCATGGCCATGCACTTGTCCAATAACTCAGGCATTTCTACCACGTGATTAACGAGTCCAAGACGATGAGCTTCTTCGGCATTGATGGCATCTCCGGTTAACAACAATTCCAAAGCTTTTCCTTTTCCAACCAATTGCACCAATCGTTGAGTTCCAGCATAACCGGGAATAACACCAAGATTTACCTCTGGCTGTCCGAATTTTGCGTTGGGAGAAGCCAAGCGAAGGTGGCAAGCCATGGCTAATTCGCAACCACCGCCGAGAGCAAAACCATTCACCGCAGCAATAACAACCTTTCTGGAATGTTCGATGGAGTTGTAAACACCGTGGCCATGAGCGGAAAGTTCTGTTCCTTCATCAACATTAAAATTTGCGAACTCGGAAATATCTGCACCGGCAGCAAATGCCTTCTCACCACTTCCGGTGATGATCATGCCATAAACTTCAGGATTTTCATTTCCTAATTTTACAGCTTGACCAATCTCAGCAAGTGTTAACTTATTCAGAGCATTGAGTTTATCGGGGCGTTGAATGGTAATGATCAGGGAATTACCTTTTTGTTCTGTTGAAATATTTTGGAAGTTCATTTCGTTTCTCGTTTTTTACGGGTGTTATGAATTTTTATATCCTGGGTATTCTCATTGAGAAATTCATTGATTTTATCGATGGGAAGAGAGGTTTGAATTTTACCAAAAGCATCTACATGAATGGAAAAACCTTCCAATTCCTGGTGGATGATTGCTGGTGTTTCTTCCTTTTTTCTTCGACTCATCCGTTTAGGATTTTTAAGGCATTTTGAATGCGGTGGATTACCTTATCTTTTCCTAGAAGTGCGCACATTTCAAACATGGCAGGACCGGCTCCTTCGCCGGAAACGGTTAATCGCAATGCTTGAAGAACGACTCCGGTTCCAACTCCATGTTGGGCACAGGTTTCTTTTACCGAATTTTCAATATTGATGGCATCCCAATGTTCAATTGTTTGAAAACCCAATTGAATTTGATTGATCAAGGTTGGCACTTGGTCTTTCCATTTTTTGGTTACAACTTGTTCATCGAAGGTAGTGGGATCGTGAAAGAAAAATTTGGTCGATGGCCAAACATCTTGAATGAAGCTCCAACGTTCTTTCATGAGTCGGCAAACCTCCTGAATGAATTCTGGTGTTTGATGAATTCCGTGATCAGAAAGAATTGGAGTAACTTTTTCTGACAATTGAACGTCGGATAAATGACGGAGATATTGTTGGTTGAACCACTTCAATTTATCGAAGTCGTAGCGAGCACCGTGTTTATTTACGCGTTCGATGGAAAATTCCTGCACCAGTTCTTCCAATGAAAAAATTTCACGGTTATCGCCGGGGTTCCATCCCAACAAAGCTAGGAAATTCACATAGGCTTCAGGCAAATAGCCAGTTTCACGATAACCAAGGGTTGTATTTCCAGTTTCAGGATCCGTCCAATTGATGGCATAAAAAGGAAGCCCTAAACGATCTCCATCACGTTTGGACAATTTGCCATCGCCATCGGGTTTAAGTAGCAAGGGAAGGTGAGCAAACTCGGGCATTTCATTTTCCCAACCTAAGTTTTTATAGAGAAGAACGTGAAGTGGAGTTGATGAGAGCCATTCTTCGCCACGAATAACGTGAGAAATTTTCATGGAATAATCATCTACCACATTTGCCAAGTGATAAGTAGGCATTCCATCGGATTTCAGAAGTACTTTATCGTCCAACTGCCCTGAGTTAAATACCACCCAACCGCGTACAATATCTTTAAAGCGAACTTCTTCATTTCGTGGCATTTTGAAACGAATAACATAGGATTCACCAGAATCAAGTCGTCGCTGGACTTCATCTTGAGGAAGTGTGAGTGAATTTTTCATATTCACCCGAGTAATGGCATTGTATTGAGGGGAAGCTACTTTGGCAGCTTTCAAATTTTCTTTCATTTCCTCGAGTTCATCGGGGGTATCGAAAGCATAATATGCGGCACCGTTTTGAATAAGTTGTTCGGCGAATTGGCGGTACATGGGTTTGCGTTCGCTTTGGCGGTAGGGGCCATATTGCCCACCGATGTGTACACCTTCATCGAATTGAATTCCGCACCATTGGAGGGATTCTACAATAAATTGTTCGGCACCGGGAACGAAACGGGTTTGATCGGTATCTTCTACGCGAAGGATGAAATCTCCTCCGTGTTTTTTTGCAAAGAAATAATTGAAGAGGGCGGTTCTTACTCCACCGGGGTGAAGTGGGCCGGTTGGGCTAGGTGCGAAACGTACACGAACTTTTTTATTCATGGTGTAAAGTTCGTAAAAATGGATTGAAAATTGAAGGAAAGTGGGTTGAAAAGGAATGAAAATTGGGGATAAAAAAAAACACCCTTGGTTTTGGACCAAGGGTGGTGATAAAAACCGGCGGCGACCTACTCTCCCACATTTTACTGCAGTACCATCGGCGCTGTGGGGCTTAACTTCTCTGTTCGGAATGGGAAGAGGTGTACACCC
>CANHCV010000035.1 GCA_947459245.1 Bacteroidota bacterium | reverse complement strand
TTCTCGTACAGCAGAAACCCATCCATCATCAACGGAAAGACCAACTTTTCGGAAACCCCTGCCTATTTTGCGGGATTGGTGGTTACCAGCAGAATTAGTGAGAAAATCGACTTTTCTGTTTCTACCAATACCACTTACAGCCAAATTACCAATTCTTTGCAAACGTCGTTGAACCAAACCTATTACAACCAGTACAGCAAGGCCAAGGTCAATTGGATGCCGTACAAGGGGTTGGTGCTCAACGTAGAAGCTACTCACCAGTACAATTCCGGATTGAGTGCCGGGTTCAATCAAAACTTTGTTTTGATGAATGCGGCCGTTGGTTACAAATTTGGACCACAGCGAGCGCATGAAATTCGTTTAAATGGATTTGATTTGTTGAAGCAAAACGTTGCGGTGAGCAGGAATGCCACTCAATCGTTTTTTGAAGACGTTCAAAACAATGTGCTAACCCGCTATTTCATGGTGAACTACACCTATACTTTCCGAAAATTTGGAAGCGGCGGGCCACAAATGCCCGATATGCGCATGAAGATGATGATGGACATGATGCCCATGCCGCGCCACTAAGGCTTCATTTTTTCATTGAAAACAACCGGGAGGGTCATTCTTGCTTCAAAAGGATGACCCTCTTTCATTCCTGGGCTCCAGTTGGGCATCTTTTGAAGGGCAACTTTCAGGATTTGACGATAAAGCGGATATCCATTGTTCCCAACATCTACTTGTTGAACCAATCCGTTGGTATCGATTAAAAAAGATACCGTAAAGGATGCGTAAACTTTTTTTACTGCGGAAGGTCGTTCCACGGAGATGTGGAGGTAACGCACCAACGAATCAAAACCGCCAGGAAAAGCGGGGTCTCTGGTTTCGGCTAAAATGGAAACCTGGTTTGAATCGACTTTTGCGCCCTCTTGTTTATCCAAGGTTTTTCCCAAGGTATCGGTTTGGGCGATGGGTAGGAGCGGAGAAGGGGGAGTTGGTTCTGCTTGAGATTTTTCAGGGACCTTCTTTTCAATTGCCAATTGGTCTGATCGCGTTTTTTTCTCTTTTCTTGGGATTTCGGCCGATTTTTCAGGCATTTCTTCCACCGGTTGAACAACTTCTGGCGGGATGTACACCGGTGGGCCATCGGGCACGACCAGTTCTAAATCTTGTTGCAACGCCCACCATTTCGCACCGATTCCCCAACCCAATCCGATCAGCAATTGTAGCAAGAATGCCCATTTGATTCCTTTTTCGGCGGCTCGTCGAACTTGATATGCGCCGTATTTTTTGTTTTTTCTCAGAAAAATGAGATCGTCCCACCGCTTCATTTCTTTCCTCCTTCCCGTTCAATCTTCTGAATCAAATACTCCTCGCAGATCATTTTTTCGGGATCCCACTCTTCCTTTAAATTCTGACCAAACAGTCGTGCCGTTGCTTGAAACATTCCGGCAATGAAGGAATTCCGTAAGTCTTTTACGATGGAATAACCAGATTTTCCGCATTCTCGGTCCAGCAAACGAACCAAGAGGATTCCTTCCGAGGTGGTCATGTTTTCCAATTCGCCTGTAAATTCATCCCTCAGGTGTTTTTCGGTGGCCGAAACAAGGGATTTATGTTCCCGTTGTGGAAGCCGGGACAACTGAGCATTTAACTCGTTAAGTTCTACTCCTGCGCGCTTCGCCAATGGAAGCACTTTTTTTATTTTACGTTCTAAACGAGCATTATCGCAGCTGTTTTTGGGAATTTTTGCTACGGGTACGCCACTTCCGAACACAATGGTTGGAAGCGGATACGTTCGTGGCGTATCGGGGGGCGATTGAATTCCTAAAATGAAAAGCCAAGCAGCAATCATGCGATTAATGGAAGAGAAACGAAAAGGTAATGCCGAAGGAAAAGATTTTTAACATTTTTCAATTCAACCCGCTATTCCTTAACGTAAATGCGTTTCACCCTGGGGCTAATCCCGGTGAGTAATTCATAGGGAATTATGCCCACCTGCTGGCAAAGTTGCGGCAACGGTAATTCAGGTCCGAAGAGAATAACGTCATCTCCCTCTTTGGCCTCGATGCCATCCAAATCAATCATGCACATATCCATGCAGATGTTTCCAATGGTTGGTGCCAATTTCCCATTGACCCAAAAGGAGGCTTTTCCATTGCCAAACTGTCGGCCAATTCCATCGGCATACCCAATGGCAATGGTTCCAACTTGGGTAGCTTTGGTCACCACACCAACTCGCCCATATCCCACCGTATCTCCCGGTTGAAGGGATTTTACTTGCGATAAAATGGTTTTTAAACGACTAACTTGTTGCAATCGATCTTGAATCTTGGAGGATGGATCTACCCCATACAAACCGATGCCCAACCGAACCATGTTTCCCGAAAAAGAGGAGTGGCGTAACATTCCGGCGGTATTGAGCGCGTGGCGGAGGGGATGAATTTGAAGTTCTTCTTCCAATTGCTCGGCGAATGCATGAAAAACGGTTAATTGTTTTTCGGTAAACGCATCTTGTTGAGGGTCTTCCGCCGCTGCCAAATGCGTCATTAAACTTTTCACCTCAAGGCGGCTACTTTTCAGCAGCGTTTGAATGAGATCTTCTTTCTCTGAAACCAAAAATCCCAATCGATGCATGCCCGTATCCAATTTCAAATGAATTCCCAACGGGGATGTTGGATTGTTTTTTTCTAAATAGCGATTCAGCGACTGAAGAATACCAAAACCAAAGATTTCTGGTTCTAAATCGTATTCCGCCAACGAATCGAAAGCATCTTCCTCGGGATTCATGACTAAAATGGGAAGAGTAATTCCAGCTTTTCGCAATGCTACTCCTTCGTCGGCATAGGCCACGGCCAAATAATTCGCTCCCAAATACTGAAGTCGGCCGGCTACTTCCAAAAGTCCAGATCCGTAAGCGAAGGCCTTAACCATGACCATCATCTTAATTTCTTTGGGAACTAAACTTCGGTAGAGTCGGAAATTGTGTTCAATGGCGTCGAGGTTTACTTCCAGCACCGTTCGGTGCTTTTGTGCTCCGAGTTTTTTCTCGATGCGTTCAAATCCGAAAACTCGTGCACCTTTGAGGAGAATGCTTTCATCGAAAAAGGGGATGAAAGGCAATTTTTCGAGAAAATCTTCGGTAGAGGCGAAGAATTGTTGTTCTGGTATTTGGAAAAAACGTTGAAATTGAACCAGTTGTGGACCAATACCGAGCAACCGTTCAACTCCAGCTTGATGCAAACGTCGGGCAAGCCAACGGTATTTGGGAGCATCTTCCGGGCCGGCCTCAGCCAAATCGCTAACGATCAAGGTGCGTTTGGGTCGACTTTTTTGCGTTAACCAAAAGTCTATGGCAACGCTTAATCCATCGATGGTATTTCCATAACTATCGTTGATCAGTTGGCACTGATTGATGGCTTGTTTTTGTTGCAAACGCATTTCTACCGGCTCCAATTCGGCCAATAATGGAGAAATTTGTTCCGGCAAATGGCCCAATTGAAAAGCGGCTAGCAATGCTGCAGCTGCGTTTTCCACCGAAGCCTGATCTTGAAATGGCAAAGGAAATGGAATGGGAAAGCCATGGTAGCTCGCCTCCCAATGCTCAGATTTTTTGGTCAAGCATAAATCGGCTGGATTTCCGCGAATGGAAAACGTTTCAATGTGTAGATCGAGATTGGTCTCTTTTAATTCGGCAATGGCTTGGATTAACTCAGGATAATCGGCCGAATGGACCAGTGTTCTCGATTCTTTGAACAGGATAGCCTTTTCTCGGGCTTTTTCCAATCGATCTGAAAATCCTTTGGCGTGGGCTTCACCCAAATTGATGAAGATGCCTAAAGTAGGACGAATGATGGCTTGCAGCGCTTTCATTTCTCCTTGCTGGCTCACGCCCGACTCGAAAATTCCAACGTTGAAGGTGTTGGCCATTCGCCATACGGAAAGTGGAACACCAATTTGAGAGTTAAAACTGCGAGGATTAGATACGATGTTGTTGAAAGGAGAAAGCAAACGACGCAACCATTCTTTCACTACGGTTTTACCATAACTTCCTGTTACGCCAATGACGGGATAGGAGAAATGAATGCGGTGTTTTTCGGCAATGATTTGAAGGGCCGTTAAAGTATTGGGTACGAGAATGGCCGATTCGTGATCGGCAAGCACTATGGGTTTGGATAGAAGAAAAAGGGTAACACCGCGCCTTCTTGCTTCTGGAATGAAATCGTGACCGTCGGCGCGGGACGATTCCAAAGCAATGAAGAGGGTGTGTTCTCCCCGGTGAATGATGCGGGTGTCGTAAGCCAGTTCTTCTACACGCTCGGTTCCCCGCCCCAGAACCGGGGCGTTCAGCCATTGTGCAAGGGTAGAAATGGTGTACGACATGATGTTATTCAATGAGCCCTTCTGCTTTCAAATAGCGCATGCAGGCATTTTGTTCGGCTTCTTTTTTGGAAAAATCCATGCCTTCCGCCACCGAAATCCCATCCAAGCACAAGGCAAGGGTAAAATGTTTTTTGGCACCGGCGTGTTGAATCTTCACCAATTCGAAAGATACTTGTTTATTGTTTCGTTGAGCCCATTCGAACAATCGGCTTTTGTAGTTTTCATCGATCCGTTCCAACTCATCAAAATCGATGTAGTGGCCGATGATTTTCTGTGAGATGAATTGATGAACGGCATCATATCCGCGATCGAGGTAAATGGCCGCTATAAATGCCTCATAAACATCGGCTTGCATGGAGGCCGTTAGTTGAGTTTTTTGGTGGATGGCATCGAATTGAAGCAATTGTGCCAATCCCATGCGTTGCGAAAGGGAAGAGTGGTTTTTTGTTGAAACGGCCTTCGCACGCATTTCGGTTAAAAATCCCTCGTCTCGATTGGGATATTTTCGGAACAGTAAATCTGCCATCACCAAATCGATAACGGCATCGCCCAAAAATTCCAATCGCTCATTGTGTGGAACCCGATCTTTGGATCGAGATGCCATGGAGGAATGGGTAAGTGCAGCTTTAAAAAGGGAAATTCTTTTGGGGTATAAACCGGTTAAGTGAAAAACGGTTTTGGCCAATTGCTGATCATCCGTCGAACGGCTGATGTGGCGGAAACGAAGATGAAGAGGAATTCGCATGAGCCAAATTAGGGCTCGTATTTTTTGAAAATCACCGAAGCATTGTGCCCTCCAAATCCAAACGTGTTGGAAAGAGCGGCACGTACCGTTCTTTTGTGTGCGGTGTTGAAGGTTAAATTCAAGCGACTATCCAATTCAGGATCAACGGTTTCGTGGTTGATGGTTGGTGGAATAATGTCGTTTTGAATGGATAAAATGGAGGCAATGCCTTCAACTGCTCCAGCTGCACCCAAGAGGTGGCCGGTCATTGATTTGGTGGAACTGATGTTCAATTTGTAGGCGCTTTCTCCAAAAACGGAGATGATCGCTTTGGTTTCTGCAACATCACCGAGAGGGGTTGAGGTTCCGTGAACATTGATGTAATCAATGTCGCTAGGCAATAATTTGGCATCTTCCAAGGCTGATTTCATCACATTGGAAGCACCAAGTCCTTCCGGATGTGGAGCCGTAAGGTGATAAGCGTCGGCTGATGCTCCTCCTCCGGCCAATTCGGCGTAAATTTTTGCGCCACGGGCCAAAGCGTGTTCCAAAGTTTCTAAAACGATGCATCCTGCTCCTTCGCCCAATACAAAACCATCGCGGTTAAGATCGAAGGGGCGAGAAGCGTTTTTCGGACTATCGTTTCGCTCTGAAAGCGCTTTCATTGCGTTGAATCCTCCAACTCCTGCTTCGTTTACTGCAGCTTCGGAACCACCAGAAATGATGATGTCTGCCTTGCCTGCACGAAGGTACATCAAGGAGTCAAGCAGGGCATTGGTGGCTGAGGCGCATGCGGAAACGGTAGCAAAATTTGGGCCTCGAAATCCGAATCGCATGGAAATGTGTCCTGGAGCGATATCGGAAATCATTTTTGGAATGAAAAATGGATTGAAACGTGGGGTTCCGTCTCCTTGTGCAAAAGCAATGCACTCGGTTTGAAAGGTAAATAACCCCCCAATTCCCGATCCCCAAATGACCCCAACTCGATCGGGGTTGAAAGAACCCTCGGTTAATTGGGCGTCATCTACCGCTTGTTGGGCGGCAGCAATGGCGTAATGAGTAAAAGGATCCATCTTCCGGAGCTCTTTCTTATCGATGTACTCCGAAGGATCGAATCCTTTTACTTCGCAAGCAAATTTCGTTTTGAACTTGGAAGCATCGAATTTGGTAATCATATCTGCACCACTTACCCCTTGGATAAGGTTGTTCCAAAATTCGGTAACACTATTTCCCAATGGGGTAATTGCACCTAAACCGGTTACAACAATGCGACGCTCTGTCATGCGCAACGAAATTTAAAAATGATTTTACTTAGCGTTAGCCTCTAAGTATTGGATGGCTGCGCCAACGGTTTGAATTTGCTCAGCTTGATCGTCTGGGATAGAAACATTGAATTCTTTTTCGAATTCCATGATCAATTCTACAGTGTCCAAAGAATCTGCACCTAAATCGTTGGTGAAGCTTGCATCATTGGTTACTTCGCTTTCATCTACGTTCAATTTCTCAACGATGATTGCCTTAACGCGATTTGCAATGTCTGACATAATGATTTATTTGTTGGTTTGTGGTGCAATATTACCACATTTTAAAAGAACAAACAAAAGATTGAAAATTTTTGCATAAAAATCCAACATATTTTTGAAATTCAAACACCAAAAATCACTCATTTTCAGTCCATTTTAACCCAATCAAAAGAAAAAAGGCAGAGAAAATTTAAATTCATTTTGCATCTTTGTAACTTCAAATGTTAACCACCGTGAAAAAATTAATTCATATCCTCCTTTTTTCCGCCATCGGATTTACCTCCTGCCAGAAAGAAAGTTCTCTCGTTAATGGAGGACTCATCATGCCGACTGCCGATCAGGAAATGGGAACTCCGTTGAACGATCCGCAACGAAATGAATTACAGGCGTATGCCAATTGGCCAGAAACATTTGAATCAGGAACAAAAACAGCCTACACCAATGGAGCGGTTGCCCTAACAACGGGGAGCTGGAACTTGAATGATGCCTTGATCGGTACATCAACGTCCGATCGAAAATCTGGAACCAAATCTGTTCGGATTCAAAATACGGGTTCATTGGTCATGAATTTCAATTTGACCAATGGTGCAACATCTGTATCGGTGAAACATGCCAAGTACGGCACCGACGCTAATTCTACATGGTCGCTTTCTTATTCTACCAATTCGGGATCAACGTGGACAGCCCTGGGATCTACCATTACCACATCTTCTACTACTTTAACCACAGCGACCTTCTCGTTAAATGTAACCGGTACCATTCGTTTTCGCCTTACCAAGCTTTCCGGTGGCCGATTGAATGTGGATGATTTTTCAGTGGTTGATCAAGGTGGAACATCCGGTGGCGGTAACACGGGTGGAGGTACAACCGGTGGAACTCCAACCCGAGATAACAATTTGGAAATGGGAAATCCTTCAGGGGCTACAACCATTGCAACCAATCTTTCCAATTATCTGCTTTCTAAATCTCAGTACGTAATGAGCTACAACAATGGCCGAGGTTGCGCCAACTGGGTATCTTGGCACCTGAGCTCGGCGTGGAAAGGCACCGCAACCCGTTGCGATTGTTTTGCTGCAGAAGCCTTGCTTCCAACCGGTTTTTATAAAGTTCCTTCAACCGCTTACAGCAGTACCGGTTTCGATCGCGGTCACCTTTGTCCTTCCGATGATCGAGATGGTTCAGCAACCGATAACGCAGCAACCTTCACCATGTCGAACATGGTTCCACAAGCTCCCGCCAATAACCAAGGTTTGTGGGCGAATTTGGAAGCATATTGCCGAACGCTCATCACCGCAGGTAATGAATTGTATGTGATTTCTGGTGCTTATGGCTCGGGAGGAACAGGAAGCAACGGTGGAACCACAACGACCATCAATAGCGGTCGAGTGACCGTTCCCGCTCGTTTGTGGAAAATCATTGTTGTGTTGCCTGTTGGAACGGCTGACGCATCCCGCGTTACGTCGTCGTCTCGAGTAATTGCAATCAATGTTCCCAATACTCAAACTTCAAACAACAGCGCATGGGGAACTTACCGAACCAGCGTGGATGCTATTGAAACCGCTACCGGTTACGATTTCTTGTCGGCCGTTCCTGCCGCGGTTCAATCGGTTCTCGAGGCAACTACCGATGCCGGCCCTACACAATAATGGAAGATTCTTTTCAATAAAAAAGCCCCGAAGGAATTCGGGGTTTTTTATTTACCGTTTGACTTTAGACCAAATCGAGGGCTTGAGCCACATCGTCCAACAAATCTTGGGTGTCTTCCACGCCAATGCTTAAACGCAACAAACCATCTACCACCCCAGCTTTTCTCCGCTCTTCAGCAGGAATGGAGGCATGGGTCATGCTAGCAGGGTGATTCACCAAACTTTCAACGCCACCCAAACTTTCGGCCAATGAAAAAACACGTACGGAGGTGGCGAATTTCATGGCGGCTTCAAAATCGTCGCCCTTCAGAGTAAATGAAACCATGCCGCCGAAATCTTTCATCTGTTTTTTGGCAATCTCATGTCCGTGATGATCCTCAAATCCAGGCCAGTAAACCTTGCCTACTTTGGGATGATTCTTTAGAAAATGAGCAATTGCTTTTCCGTTTTCACAATGGGCCTTTACCCGAAGATGAAGCGTTTTGATTCCTCGAAGAACGAGAAAGCTGTCCATCGGGCCAGGAGTAGCTCCGCAAGAATTATGAATGAAAGCCAATTTTTCGTGCAAATCCGCACGATTCGTAATCAACGCACCCATAACCACATCCGAGTGTCCGCCCAAATATTTGGTAGCCGAGTGCATCACAATATCTGCACCCAAGGCAATCGGGTTTTGAAGTGCGGGCGAAGCAAACGTATTATCAATGGCCAAAAGCAAGTTGTGCTTTTTAGCAATTTCCGATGCAGCCGCAATATCCACCATTTTTAGCATGGGATTCGAAGGAGTTTCAATCCATAGCAATTTGGTGTTTTCATTCACGTAATTGGAAATGTGACTCACATCGTGCATGTCGATGTAATGGAATTTGATGCCGTAATTTTCGAAAACCTTGCTGAACATGCGGTAAGAACCGCCGTACAAATCGTTCCCGGTAATCACTTCATCTCCAGGGCGAAGCAATTTAATGACTGCGTCGATGGCGCCCATGCCCGAACTGAAGCACAAGGCATAATCTGCACCTTCCAAAGCTGCCAAAGCACCTTCCAATTGCGAACGTGTTGGATTTTTACCTCGGGCGTAGGCATATCCTTTGTGTTTTCCAGGATATTCCTGAACAAAGGTAGATGTTTGATAAATGGGGGTCATGATGGCACCGGTGGAGGGATCAGGAAAAACCCCAGCATGGATGCATTTCGTGCCAAATCCAGATTTCTTGTGGTTCATGATTTATTTTTTTAATGACGGAAATGTCGATGGCCGGTAAAGACCATTTTCATGTGATGTTGATTGCAGTAGTTGATGGACTCTTCGTCTTTTACCGATCCTCCTGGCTGGATGATGCATTGGATTCCTGCCTTATGGGCTTCCTCAACGCTATCGGCAAATGGGAAGAACGCATCGGAAGCCAAAACGGCATCTTGGGTATCAAATCCAAACGATTTTGCTTTGTGAATGGCCTGTTTAAGGGCATCAATTCGAGACGTTTGTCCCGTTCCAGACCCAATAAGTTGCTGGTTTTTCACCAAAATAATGGCGTTGCTTTTGGTGTGTTTCACCAAAATATTTGCGAAAAGCATGTCCTGAATTTCTTCAGCGGTTGGCTTTTTGGTGGTTTTGAACGTTAAATCGGCTTCGGTTACAACTTTGGTGTCGTAATCTTGCTGGATCACTCCATCTAAAAGCGATTTAAATTGGGAGGCCAATTCAAGTTTTTTGTTTTGCTGAAGGATGATGCGCTTTTCTTTTCTCTTCAAATATTCCAATGCCTCTGGCGCATACGATGGAGCAACCAAAATTTCGTAGAAAATCTTGTCGATTTCTTGAGCGGTTGCTAAATCAATCTCCCGGTTGAAGGCGATGATTCCACCAAAAGCAGAAACGGGGTCGCCCGCCAAAGCATCGTGCCAAGCTTCCAAAACGGTGGGCCGAACGGCCAATCCGCAAGCGTTGTTGTGTTTAATGATGCCGCAAACGCAACCCGAAAAATCTTGAATCAATTGCAAAGCGGCATCCAAATCAAGCAGGTTGTTGTAACTCAATTGTTTTCCATTGAGGAAGGTAACAATGGAATTCAAGTCGCCGTAAAAAGTAGCTTTTTGGTGTGGATTCTCTCCGTATCGAAGGGATTCACCGGTTTCAACCGACTTTTTAAAGCCGGGAACTTGGGTGTTTGCCTGGAACCAATTGAAGATGGCCGCATCGTAGTGGGAAGAAACGTGGAAGGCTTTTGCGGCCAGGGTTTGGCGCTGCTCCAACGATGTTTTTCCCTCCTGCTCGGTAAGAATGTGGAGCAAATCAGAGTACTCGTTTTTCGAGCCAATGATCACCGTGTCGGCATGGTTTTTCGCCCCTGCCCGAATTAAACTGATTCCACCAATATCTATTTTCTCGATGATGGAGGAATGGGACGCCCCGGAAGCTACGGTTTCTTCGAAAGGATACAAATCAACCACCACCAAATCGATGGTTGGAATGGAATACTCCTTCAATTGTTCGAGATCGTTGGCCTCATTTCTTCGTGCTAAAATCCCACCAAAGACCGCCGGATGCAAGGTTTTCACCCGTCCTCCCAAAATGCTAGGAAAGCCAGTAATGTCTTCAACGGCTACGGTATTTACTCCCAAAGGAGCGAGGGTTTCTAACGTTCCTCCGGTGGTGTAAACGGTAATTCCAAGATTTTTTAAGGCGGTAGCAATTTCCGAAAATCCATCCTTATGGTAAATGGAAATGAGGGCGGTTTCAATTCTTTTTAGCATGTACAAAGGTAGAAAATGCCTCTTCGATTCCCATCCCCAAAATGTTAACAAAAAAAATAATTCGGCAAACATCGCACATATATAAAATTTCTTTTATCTTTGTGAACACGAATTCCACAACATGTCAGAAAAGAAAAGAGTTTTGATCATTGAAGACGATGAGTTGTTGCGCACCTCACTTCAGTTTTTTCTTTCTTCAAAATCGTACGAAGTGCTTGAAGCGGAAAATGGGTTTCAGGCCATAGAAGTTTTGGCAAAAAACACCGTTTCGGCCATCGTTACCGATTTGAACATGCCCAACATGAGCGGAACGGCCTTCATCAAACACCTTCGGGAAACGATGAAATTAGACGTGCCAATTTTGGTTTTAACGGCCATGGGCAACGAGCGTTCAGAGCTGGAATCGTTTCATTTGGGGGCAAACGATTTCATCGCCAAGCCCTTCAGTCCTTCTGTTTTACAATTGCGTCTTGAAAAATTATTGAAGTGAGAATTGCCTTATTTCTGATCTTTTTCCTTTTCAGTGGATTCGTTTTCGCCCAAAATCCGGCGGCCGATTCGCTCTACACGCTTGCGCAAAAGGCGTACCGGGGGGGGCAGATGAAAGAGGCATTATTAAAAACCAAAGCGTTAATGAATGTTGATGGGGCAATGAAGAATTATGACCACGCAACCCTTGCGAGTCGGGTTTTTTTGGCCAACGGTTTATTCCAGCAAGCAGATTCGTTCTTGCTACCTTTTTGGAATGCCGCCGCTCCAAATGTTGAGATTCTCGAACTGAAATGGAGGATCCAAGCCTCCAAGAACGATTGGACCGAAGCCCGGAAGTGGGCCGAAATAGGACTTCAATCGTTTCCGGTTGATTCCGATACGTGGAATTGGAGAAAAACGCTTTCTTCTTTTGAGTTAAAGAACGTTGATAAGGGGTTGGAAGATTTAAAATTGCTTTCCGATTCCCTTCAAAAATCTGATCCCGGGCAAAGCTTGAAAACCGATTTGTTGAGGCAATTGCCCCGAACGGTGGGTATTCATTGGTGGAATGCTCAAATCAATCAACCCCAACGCTTGCCGTGGAATCTTTTCCAATTGGAATACGGCGACCGTTCTGCAAAACTTCCTTGGAATGTTCGTGGAAGTTATGGTGCATTTTTTGGTTTGCAATCGGTGCAACTGGAAGGTGAATGCTATCCCAAATTGGGTAAAAACGCGTACGGATACGTGCATTTAGGGCTTTCTCCTTCGGGAGATTTGTTTCCATTCGCTCGATTTTCGGCTGAATACTTTAAAGCATTTTCCAAGGGTGAGTGGTCGGCAGGCATGAAATACCTGCGGTATTCTTCCTTGCAAGTTGCGTTAGCCACGGCCCACGCTGAGCTTGATTTTGGAAAAGGGTACAACGTTGGTGGCCGAACCTACTTGGGAGTTGCTCAAAACAAGGTATTTCCAGCTCAAGCGCTATGGCTCAGAAAAAATTGGCCCCTGCGCGAATGTTGGGTTCAAGCCGATTTTCAAGTGGGCCAAATACCTTATGCATGGATTTTCATTCCTGGTTTGGAGCCGGTTTCTTCCGTAAGAACGGGATTTCAAGCACAGTTTCGGGTGAAAGATGTATTTTTTCTACGCCCATTAGTGGCGTATGAGCGAGAAGAATATTACCCAGCCCGTTTTCGAAATCGGATCAACTCGCAAATAACCCTTCAATACCGATTCTAATGGATGATTTTCTACATAAAACCATTGGGCCATTGGTGTTGGAGAAATTTGTGATTTCATCCATCATCGTATTTTTTAGCGGATGGACCGTTTTGTTATTCATGGTTTTCGGAGGGAGAAGGAATAAAATTAAATGGGAGGGTCGCCGTATGAAAACGCAGCCCATTCTTCAAAAACAACTGTATTCCTTGCTTTTCGAAGATTTATCGGATGAGCAATGGAAGGAAAGAATGGCTCCCATGAAGCAATTGAAAGGCAAACAGAAAAAATGGGCTTTGGATGTTCTTCTTCAACTCAAACGTCAATATACGGGATTTTGTGGTGAGCGAATGGTGAAGGTTTTTGAAGATTCTGGCTGGAAAAAGCAATTTTCAAAACAAATGCAACAGTCCAATTGGCATGAAAAATCAAAAGCCATCCGCACCTTGGCAGAAATGGACCAAAAGGAAGAGTATTCCAACATACGGCCCTATTTGGTCCATGAAAACGACATGGTTCGGGATGAATCGGCCGTGGCGATGATTCGACTGAATGGATTTCGAGCCATCCTCGATCTTCAAAAAATGGAGGGTAAACTTTCGGAATGGTCGCAAATACAAATCATCCAAGCCTTAAAAACACAGGAAGAGCAGGAGAAAAAGTGGATTTATCCACTCATCACCAGTAAAAATCAATCCCTTAAACAATTGGGGCAGCGTTTGGCTGCTGAGCTTGACCCAGAGGAATACGTTAAATCAACCATGAAACAAACGTTATGAGTTTTTTAGAATTTCTGCAGTTTTGGTTTCATACGTTGAGCATTTCCATGCTCTTCTTCTCGCTGTTTGTGATGAGTTCGTATTTATTGTTGGTGATTTTGGCTCTTCCCGATTTGAAAAAGTATCAAAAAAAGAACGAACTACTGAACTATCAGCCGGTTTTGAATTCACCATTGGCCCCTTGGCTTTCGGTTATTGCGCCGGCCTACAACGAAGCCAATTCCATCGACGATGCCGTTCGATCGCTCATGAATCTGAATTACCATCAATATGAATTGATTGTGGTAAACGACGGGAGCAAGGACGAAACATTAGCCATTTTAAAGGAAAACTACGAGCTGGTTTTAACCGATGAAGAACCGGTTTATCATCTCCCCTGTGCTGATATCATTGGAATTTATCGTTCAAAAAACCCGGCCTTTTCGAAGTTGGTGGTGATCGATAAGCAAAATGCAGGAAGCAAGGCCGATGCCATGAATGCGGGCATCAATGTTTGCCAACATCCGTACTTTGTTGCCATCGATGCCGATTGCATTTTGGATAAAAATACGTTGCTGGTGCTTTCAAAGCCCTTTATGGAAAATCGAAAGCATCCATTGATTGCTACGGGCGGTGTAGTTCGAGTTGCGAATGGCTGCAAGGTAGAAGGTGGTCAAATGAAAGAAATTCGGGTTCCCAACAGTTTTTGGGCTCGAATTCAGGTCCTAGAATACTTGCGGGCTTTTCTCATTGGAAGAATTGCGTGGAACAAGATGGATGGACTGCTCATAGTAAGTGGGGCATTCGGCATGTTCGATAAGCAAACGGTAATTGATTGTGGAGGATACTACACCAAATCAATCGGAGAAGACATGGAATTGGTGGTTCGCATGCGTAAAATGATGCGGAACCAAGGTCGAGATTACGAAATTGCCTTTATTCCCGACCCGTTGTGTTGGACCGAGGTGCCTGGAAATTTAAAAATATTGGCCAAGCAACGACGCCGTTGGTCGAGAGGCACCATTCAAACCATTTGGCTTCATCGGGAGATGTTTTTCAATCCGAAGTACCGTTTTCTCGGCTTAATCAGCGTTCCTTATTGGTTCTTTTTCGAATATTTGGCACCGATGATTGAGTTTTTCGGCATTTTCATCACCATCTTACTTGGGGTGTATGGAATGATCAGCTGGAAATTTTTAATCTTAATCCAAACCTTTATTTACAGCTTTTCAGTGATGTTTTCCTTTTTCGGGTTGTATGCCGAAGAGCAATCGTACCACCAATATGCCGAACCACGGGATATTCGAAAATTGGTGATTGCAGCCATTTTGGAACCGTTCTTGTTTCATCCCATCATATTTGTCACCGCCATTCAAGGCTTATGGGAAATGTTAAGGGGAAAAGAAGGTTGGGCAGAAATGAAGAAAGAGGGATTTTCTAACGGTTGATTAGAATTTTTTCCTTGGAGAAAATGAGGGGTGATAGTGGAATATCCTTACAAGCCATTCTAAAGTACTGGTTTGCTAAAGTGGGTTGATCCAAACGGTGATGGGCAACAGCTAAAAACAAGTTTGCAGAACCGTTGGGTAAATTCAAAGAGTTGGTGAAACTTGAACTCTTGAATAACGTTTTAAGAACCGTATAATCACGGTTTTCCACCCAAAAACGAATCCAAAGGCCTTTTTCAATAGCACTAAGAGCAGTATCGGCGATGACAATTGCTGAAAGACTATCAAAATTGATATTGGAGGCTGGGTTAGCTCTTTGCTGTTGTAGTTGAATGGTTTTTGAAAGCAAAGAGGTGGAATCAAGCGCCTTTAACTCTAATGGTTCCTTGGAAAGGGATTGAATAATCTCGGTTTTTTGAGTAGAATCCAACGGAAGATTCGCCAAAAGGGAAGAATCTAGCAATGCAGAATCAAGCATTCGAAAGAGCAATTGCTCGAAAACGGAATCGTTTGGAGTGTCGAAAGCCAAGGAAGGATCGGCGGTGAGAAATTCGGCAAGAGGCGGCAGTGCGAGTTCTTCTTTTGGAATGATTCGACCAGCAGGATTCGGTTTAACCGGATGAAAAACAACAGCTTCTGATGAAGTTTTACCGGGGTTGACCTCCTTAACCATTGAGGTGCTGGCTTCTGTTTCGATGGGAATAGAAAAACTTGGATCGAGAAAATGTGCTCGCTGATCCTGCCTTCGAGCCAGTTCTTTCCGATTTTGGGATCTACTCACTTCAGCTGCAACGTGGGTTGCCTCCGCGTTCTTCGGATCCAGTTTCAAAACTTCGGACACCAAAGGAACGGCTTGAGCAAGTCGTTGAGAGCGTTCTAAAACCCGAGCCAGTAATCCCATGGCATCGGTATAGTTTTTTTCTAAAGAAATGGCTTTTTTTAAGGCAAGTTCTGCCTTGGGTAAATCGTTGGAATGGAAATGCATGCGTCCCGACAAATACCATAACTCCGAAAGCGAAGGATCTATTTCCAAAGCCACCTTCATCTGTTTTCTGCAGGCTTCTCGTTTGGGCGGAGTAGTGCTGTACCAACACCACGACAAATGACCCATGGCTTCAGCATTGCGATCGTCGTAGGTTAAATTTTTCTGAAAATCGATCGCGGCAGAATCAAACAAACCCAATCGCTCCAACGCTTTGCCGCGGTGCAGAAAGATGGTTGCGTTGTGGGGATTGATCGCCTCCGCTTTCCCGTATTCTTTAATGGCAGCTGGATAATTCCCCTCCCGAAAAAACTGATCACCAATCTTCAAGTACTTGCCAGAATACTCGCAGGACAAAACGATAAGAAGAAGGAAAAGGAAAAGCTTTCGCATAAAAAACAAAAGGGGCTCCTTCAAAAATAGAAGAAACCCCTTGAAGGGAGGTTGTTTGTTGAAATTTAGAAAATGTCCTATTTTGTGGAGTATGCGCGTAATCCACAAATTAAGAAATCCTTGTATTGGTTAACGTCTGGTGTATAGCTTGTTTTGCCAATGAACTGACGGTCGGGGGTCATTAAAATGTACTGAGGTTGGGTGTTGCTTCCGAAGTATTCTGATTGTAATGTGCTCCATTTATCGCCAACTGTCTTGATCTTTTTCTTGGTTCCGCGTTTGGTTTCATAAATCCCCTGTAACGCTTTAGGAAGCTGTTTCTTATCGTCCACATACAAAGAAATTAACACCACGTCGTTTCTTAAAATGGCGTCAATTTTCTTGTCTTTCCATACATTATCTTCCATTTTTCGGCAGTTCACACAGGCATAACCCGTAAAATCCAACATCACCGGTTTATTCATCCTCTTAGCATACGCCAATCCTTCCTCCAAATCGTGATAACATGGCAAATCGTTGGGACAAGGCTTCGGATACGTCCAAGAATAACCAGGTTCGGGAGCAATGCCACTTATTAAACTTAAAGAATTGAAAGTTTTAAATTTTTCGTTGTAACGGAAACCTGAAAGCAAATAAGCCGTAACACCCAATAGGATGACCCCGAATGTTTTCCATTTCCAACCGTGTTTTTCGGCCTTATCGTCGTGAGGGAATTTAATCACCCCAAAAGCATACAAAGCCATTCCCAAGGCAATCAGCGCCCAAACCCCCAAAAACAATTCGTATTTAATTGCATCCCAATGCGCTACACGGTCGGCGTTGGACAAGAATTTTAAGGCCAAAGCCACTTCCAAAAAGCCCAAGATGACTTTCAATTTGCTCATCCAGCCGCCGCTTTGGGGCAGCTTTTTCATCAAACCCGGAAAGGCGGCGAACAACGTAAACGGAAGGGCTAACGCCAATCCAAATCCAGCCATTCCCAATGTCAATTGGAACGCACCTCCATCTTTTGAAATGGATCCAACCAAGAGCGAGCCCAAAATCGGACCTGTGCACGAGAACGAAACAATGGCCAACGTGAGCGCCATGAAAAACGAACCAATGAGTCCGCCAGCATCGCTTTTTTGATCCACTTTGTTGGCAATTCCGCTGGGCAACGTGATTTCGAAAAAGCCGAAAAAGCTAATGGCAAACACCACGAAAATGATGAAAAAGACCAAATTGAGCCAAACGTTCGTGGAGATGTTATTCAAAATTTCTGGCTCAATGGAATCCAAGAAATGGAACGGCAAACTCAAAATTACGTAAATCATGAAAATGAAAAATCCGTAAATGGAGGCTTGTTTGAGCCCTTTTTTAGGATCACGCCCTCCTTTGGTGAAAAAACTCACCGTCATGGGAATCATGGGGAAAACGCAAGGCGTAAGCAACGCGATTAATCCACCTAAAAATCCCAATAAAAAGATGGTCCCGCCCGATTTTCCATCGCTGGTTGTGTCGGTACTCAAGGTGTCGCAATTGGCAAGGGGTTTGGATAAATCGATGGACGACATGTTGGGAATAACCCCGTCTTTCACTTGGGGAACATCGCTCAAAAGATCTTGGGTGGTTTCTTTGGCTTCACCCGTGGCTAAATTGATGGAAAAGCTAATGTCGGTGGGCGGCATGCATTGTTTGTCGTCGCAAACCATGTAATGAATGCTTCCTTTTAGGGATGTTGATTTTGGAGAAAAGCTGATTTTTTGCGTGAAGATGGCTTCTTTCTCGAAGAAAGCCAACGGCATATTGAAAACCGGATCTTGGGTTTTATGCAAACCGCCCGATTCGATGGCTTTGCCTTTTAGTTGAATTCCTTCTCCTTTTTCGAAGGTGATTTCGGTTGGCTCGGGACCTCCCTTTTGAATGTTTTGGGAATACAGGTGCCACTTGGGTTGGATGCGTGCTTTGGCGACCCATTCGCCGGTGGAATCACTGGTTTTTTGGAATGAAAAAGCCCATTTTACGGGATCGGCCATATTCATTCCCGCAGGAGTATTGCCGTGATCGTTGGTGGCCGAGGTTGAAGGCGCACCCCCGAAACTCAAGGAAAACGTCTCTCGGGTTGGAGGCAAACAGCGGCTTTCGTCGCAAACCATGAATTCAACCTCACCGGTTGCGGTTCCCGGTTCGGAGAACTGAACAAGTTGGGAAAAAACCGCTTCATTTTCGAAAAAACGCATGGTTTCCCCAACGGCGGGATCCATTTTTTCGATAACCGGAGTCTCTTCTTTCACCTTTCCCAACAACCGAAACTTCCCTTCATCGAAGGTGAAAACCGTAGGAACGCCCAAATCCGATTTTAATTTCAGGGCATACAAGTGCCATCCTTTTTGAATTTTGGCTTTGAAGATCAATTTTGCTCGATCGGCACTTACCGATTCTACCGAATACGACCATTTTACCGGCTCAACAATTTGTGCCTGGGTTAAGAATCCCAAGCCTAGCAAGATGAAAGTCAGAAATTTTTTCATAGGTGTTCAAAGATACAATGGTCTTACAATAGATTTTGCGACAGTTTTGGTTCCCGTTTTCCGTATCCGGAAGAATAAAACTCAAATTGCGGATAGTTGAATGGCATGTTCGCTTCATCTTTCAGTTTTAAAACGCCATTTTCCCAAAAGAAAGTGCGCTTCCATTTCACATTTCGGTATTCTAGGTAGAAGGAAAGGACTTGTTCAGAGATTTCCAAAATCTGAAGTTTGGTTTCTCTTTCCATGCGGAAAAGGCCCCGTTTTCCGGCTTCCCACGAATTCGGCTCGGCCTCATCCACTACAATTCCGTGGTGGGCGAGAACGCTTCGAAATTCGTTTCTCCGATGGGGTAACGGAGTGTACAGGTACGTTCCTCCGTCTTGGATGATGGGTTTCCCATCTACAAAAAGCTCGAAGCTCAATTTATCGTTATGAACGTGTCCCCAATGGAAGTGTTGCCCATCTCGATTGTGGATGGCTGAAACGAAAAGGCTTATGCGATCATTTTTCCAACCGTAGAGTCCAAAATGCGGGTAACACACCAAAGAAACGGCAGGTTTCTCATCGAATTCCGCCAAAATCACTGTTTTTTGTTCCGAATCGAAAGGCGGAATGGATGGTGTAAGGGTGGGCTGAAAAGCAGCATAGGTGCCTTCGGGAACCCATGCCGTGAATTCATCGTGACGGAGGGAGTCTTCGTCCCAGAACGCTTCTTCGGTGGAGTAATGGGAGAAATAGTTATGCAGATGCAGGTACTTCTGTTGGGCCTCTTTCCCCGAAATCAACTGCCCAATGGGCAGGAGGTGAACAAATCGGCCACTGTCGTTATCGCCAAATTGAGCGATTTGCCCGTTTGCATGTTGCATGTCAACACTCATTTGGCGAGCACGTTGGAGGCGTTCATAAAAAGGCGCAGGAAAAATGTGGGGCAGCGGGTGAAGGTGTTGGGCGCCTTTTCGAGAAATTGGAACGGGATAGGGCCAGTATTTTACCGGATTCTTGAGTGATTTCTTTTTATCGGCTGGAAGAGCGTCCATGATGTAAGCGCTCCATGCCATCATTTCGGCACTCAAGCGGTGGTAAGAGGTAGATCCTTCGAAGTTTCCGCCATCGTTGAAGAACTGTCGCTGCATTTCTACAACCAAGGCGTCTCCAGCAAAAACGAGCCAAGCATGAACCGTTTCGCTTTGCGGTAAATACGCGCCCAACCAAGCCATTCCGGCTACGTTTCCCAGATAATGGTTGGAGGTAAGGCCCTCTCGGTATTCTACATCTTCCAAAATGGTTTTCCCCAAAACCAATAAATTTTGGTAAAGGATGGCCTTGAATTCGGGATGAAAGGGTAAAGATTTTGGAAGATTGGAGAACAAATCGTACGCCAAAAGAATGTTGGCGGCGCGAATTCCCATATCCATGGCGCAATTGTTATTTACCCCCATGGATGGCGGATTCGCCATGAAGAAATCGAGAAGTTGGCATTGGAATTCCAGGTGTGCTGCCTCTGCGAGATCGGGAAATTGGTGGGCGAAGGCGGCCATTTTCGGCAAATGCTGCAACCTGCTTAATTCCCAAGGGCATTTTAAATCGGCACCTAAAACAAAATCGGAGTGTTTTCGGCTGTCTTTTCCCCACACTTTGGCCGACCATCGGTAGCCCGATTTGAAGTCGCGTTGCCAATCGATGGGCGAGTAATCGGGCTGAAGGGTGCGAATGATGTTCCAATACTGTTGGGAAACATCCAGGTGTTCCCGGTTTACTACCCGCTCCAACCAGTTTCCTTCTTCATCCAACTCAAAAGCCCCCAGCTCTCCGTGGATGATGACGTCTTCCAAACCGGGGCTTGGAGTGAAATAATCAACCGTTACCCATCCGCTGCCCAACAAATCAAACCGGTGATCGCGGTACATGTTCAACAAGTATTCGGCCGTGGACCGATCGATCGATTGGCAATATGCCGGCGGTTTCGAAAAATACGAGGAAAAAACGGGGTTGTTTTCGGTGGGATGTCGATGTTCCTTCAAACAATAATGCGGACGTTCTTGTCGGTTTTTCCACGCTTGTTTGAAGTGGGAAATGGCTTTTTGTGCCAAAACCTGTGGAGGATAGGAGAGAATTTGTTTGATGGAAGGCGCCATGATTCAAAGATACCGAGTTATTCGAGGATGCGGTTTATTCTTGTAGATTTTGGGAGTCGAAATACCCCGAAATACCGGTCCAAATGAGGTTGGTTTTCGATTTTCCGATGAGGGGTTCCAGGTTTTCTATTCCGGCATTCTTTATTCCTTCGATGCTTCCAAATTTCATCAGCAGAAGGTCTTTGGTTTGTTTTCCAATTCCTTTGATTTCGTCGAGCACGCTTTTCATGCTGTTTTTGCTTCGCTTTTTACGGTGGTTTTGAAGTCCATAACGGTGGGCTTCATCCCGCATGTGTTGAATGGTTCGAAGGGTAACGCTGCGTTTATCGAGGTAAATGGGCAGGGTATCGCCGTAGAAAAACAGTTCTTCTAAATTTTTTGCGATGGAAATCAGGGTAAGTTTTTTCTCAATGCCCAGTTCTTTGAGGGCTGAATGGGCTGCGTTCAATTGTCCCTTCCCTCCGTCGATCACAATCAATTGTGGAAGCGATTGGCCTTCGTCGAGCATTCTTCGGTAACGTCGGAAAACGCCTTCTTTCATGCTCGCAAAATCGTCGGGCCCCTCCACCGTTTTGATGTTAAAAATGCGGTAATCTTTTTTGGAGGGGCGGGCGTTTCGGAACACCACACAAGCCGAAACTGGGCTTGTGCCTTGGATGTTGGAATTATCGAAACACTCCATGTGCATCGGTAAGTCTTTGAGGTTGAAGTCGGACTGAATTTTTTGGAGAACAGCGTGTTCGGTTTTCCGAATTTTGGTTTTGTCTTCCAAAATTTTACTCGCTTCGTACAAGGCATTTTTAAGTCCAAGATCCACCAATTTTTTCCGATCTCCACGTTGGGGAATGATGTATTTTAACCCGTAAATGGGCAATTCATCTTGCAGAATCAGTTCTTTTCGTTCATCAAAATATCGATCTCGAAGCATCAGGACCACTTGGGCCATGGGCTCTTCGGGTTCTTCCAATTCGTGGTAATCGATGCGGAAGTTTTGGGTAAAGATGATGCGACCCTCCTTCAGGGTTTGAAAATGCAAGACCGCAAAACCCTCTTGAATTTTCCATGAAAACACGTCGGCAGAGAGTCGGGAAATGCCGAAAACAATGGATTTTCGCTGGTAATTTTTCAGCAAGTCCAATCGTTTTTGATAGAAATGTGCTCTTTCAAATTCCAACTGTTCGGAGGCAGATCTCATTCGATCTTGCAACAGTTGGGAAAGTTCCGTGAGGTTTCCGCGAAGAATTTCCCGAATTTCCAGCATGCCTTTGTTGTAATCTTCCTCGGTTTGCCGTCCTTCGCACGGGGCCAAACAATTTCCAATTTGTGCCTCCAAACAAGCGCGGTACTGATTTTTTTGGATGGCCTGAGGAGACAAATTGAGATTGCAGGTTCGAAGCGGGTACATTTGTTTTACAAATTCCAAGACCGTTTTCATGAGGGAAACATTGGCAAAGGGCCCGAAGTATTCGGCTCCATCCTGTCCGCGCCTTCTTACCGGAAAAACCTTGGGGAAGCGTTCGTTGCTGATGCAGAGGTAGGGGTAAGTTTTATCGTCTTTTAAACTGACGTTGAACTTGGGTTGATGGGTTTTAATGAGGCTGTTTTCCAGCAGAAGGGCATCTACTTCTGAATCCACAATGGTGTATTCAATTCGGTCGATGGATTTCACCAGCAGGCGCAGCCGTCCACCAATTAAATCTTTGGTGAAGTAGGAAGAAACGCGTTTTTTTAGGTTTTTCGCTTTTCCAACGTAGATGATTTTATCTTGTTGATCGTAGTAGCGGTACACCCCGGGTTTTTCGGGAAGGTGGGGTTGCGC
>CANHCV010000034.1 GCA_947459245.1 Bacteroidota bacterium | reverse complement strand
CGTCGGACTTGTTCGACTTCAAACTGCTGATGGTTTGGCGCTTCAATTTTTGAAATTCCTCATCATTGAACGATGGATTTTGCACCACTTCAGCAAATAATTCCATCATTTGGTCGGTGTACTTGCTTAAGAAATCAGCAGAAACCGATCCGCCGGAAGACGACAAAGATGCACCGATGAAATCAACTTGAGCATCGATTTGATCCTTGGATTTCGTGCCTGTTCCGCGGGTTAACATTTGCCCCGTTAAATCAACCATTCCAGCTTTGTCGCCTTCGTGATATGGATTGGAAACAATGGACAACAAGGCAGAAACCGTTGGGATTTTGTGATTTTCCACCACAAATACCTTCATGCCATTGGGCAAATCAAACGATTGGTACTGCCCAACTTGAATTTTAGGCGCTGGTCCTGCAACGGGAGCCTTGGAACGATCGATTTCCTTGGCAGGAACTGGTTTTACCGCAGATTTTGGAGCAACGGTTTTAGGTTGAGCGGCCAGCATCAGCGAACTCAACACAACAAGAGATGTAGTTACAAATTTCATGGTCTTACTCCTTTGTTTCTTTTGGTACATAATTTAAAATCACTCGGTCTTTGCCCAAATATTGATTTGCAACCCGTTTGATGTCTTCTCGGGTTACAGCCATGTATTTCTGAACTTCGGAATTGATCAATGTTGCATTTCCGAAAAACATGTGGTATTGAGCCAATTCTTCTGCAACACCGGCCACCGTGGCTTTGGAAGAAACGAATTCCGACTCCTTGGCGTTCTTCAACTTCTGAAGCTCCTCTTCGGAGATCAATTCATTCTTCACCTTTTCAATTTCTTCATCCACTTTGGATTTCAATGTTTCAGGGGAAGTGCCTTCATTGCACAATCCGAAAAACACAATCGGTCCGCTATCTTCCAAAGAAAGTGGGAAAGCAGAAATTTGAAGCGCAACCTCTTGCTTGTCAACCAACGATTTAGTCAAACGAGAAGATTCTCCACCGGAAAGCAATTGAGCCAACATTTGCAAAGCGTAATAATCGGCCGAGCCTTGTTTAGGACCGTGGTAACCCATGATCACCGCTGGAATTTGAATGTTATCTGGAATATTGGCAACCACTTCGCCTTTCAAAGCTGGTTCGGAAATATTCGGACGCGGAATGGCTTTGGTTCCTTTGGGGATGGAAGCAAAATATTTATCAATCAACGCCTTGGTTTGGGCCACATTGATATCGCCGGCAATGCTCAAGCAAGCATTGTTGGGCACGTAAAAGGTTTTGTAGAAATTGATGTAATCTTGTTCCTCGGCAGCATCCAAGTGCGCCATGGAACCGATGATGGGCCAGCGGTAAGGATGCACGGTGTACAAACGCTTCATCAATTCTTCAATCACCGAACCATAAGGTTGGTTATCGATGCGTTGACGGCGCTCTTCCTTCACCACCTGCCGTTGGGTTTCAACCCCAATTTTCTCCACTTTGGCGTGCATCAAACGCTCCGACTCCAACCACAATCCCAATTCCAACTGATTGGATGGAAGAACTTCGTAATAATACGTACGGTCCCACGAAGTATTCGCATTGTTCATCCCCCCAGATCCCTCGATGTATTTATCGAATTCTCCGCGTTTGATGTTTTTGGATCCCTCAAACAACAAGTGTTCGAAGAAGTGAGCGAAACCGGTGCGAGCGGTATCTTCATTTTTCGATCCCACGTGGTACATGATGCTCACGGCAACAATGGGAGTTGCGTGGTCCTCGTGCAAAATCACGTGCAAACCATTGGGCAAATCGTACTCGGTGTACTTCACCTGCCCCGACGGTGCCGCAGCAACAGCAACCGGTTTAGCCGTCGTTTTTGGAGCAACCTTTGGTGCTGGCTTTTGAGCCATCGCCACCATGGAAGCACCCATCGACAAAGCAAAAAGAACTTTTTTCATAGGTAAAATTGATAATTTTAAAGAGGAATGTTGCCGTGTTTCTTTTTCGGCAAATGCGCAACCTTGTTTTCCAACATGGCAAACGCTTTGATTAAACGATCGCGGGTCTCTTCGGGTTTGATCACCTCGTCAACATAACCGCGAGCAGCTGCCATCCAGGGATTTGCAAACTTAACGGTGTATTCGTCCACCTTCGCTTGAAGGGCCGCTTCCGGGTTTGCTGATTCGCTAATTTCTTTCTTAAAGATGATTTCTGCTGCGCCTTTCGGACCCATTACCGCAATTTCTGCGGTAGGCCACGCAAAATTCATATCGGCGCCAATGTGTTTGGAGTTCATCACATCGTAGGCACCGCCGTAGGCTTTGCGGGTAATAACGGTAATGCGAGGAACGGTGGCTTCGCAAAAGGCATACAACAACTTAGCGCCGTTGGTAATGATGGCATTCCATTCTTGGTCGGTACCGGGTAAAAAGCCGGGAACATCTTCCAAGACCAACAAAGGGATATTGAAAGAATCGCAAAAACGAACAAATCTTGCTCCTTTTAAACTCGCTTTGATATCGAGCACTCCCGCCAACGAAGCCGGTTGATTGGCTACAATTCCGATGGATTTTCCAGCCAAACGAGCAAAACCAACCACAATATTCTCGGCATATTCTTGGTGCACCTCGAAGAAGGATTCAGCATCTACAACCCCTCCAACGACTTCACGGATATCGTAAGGTTGATTCGGATTTTCGGGAACGATGGTGTTTAAACTTGGGACCAACTCCGATTCTTTTCGCTCATACGGAAGAGCGGGAGCCGTTTCCTCGCAATTCTGGGGAATGTACGAAAGCAAGGTGCGAATGCCTTGAATGCATGCTACTTCATTGGCATACGTAAAATGGGTCACTCCACTTTTGGTGGCGTGCGTGGTAGCACCACCTAAATCTTCTGAGGTAACATCTTCGTGGGTTACGGTTTTAACCACGTTGGGCCCCGTAACGAACATGTAAGAAGATTTTTCTACCATCATGATGAAATCGGTAATGGCTGGAGAGTAAACAGCACCCCCAGCGCAGGGACCAAGAATCGCTGAAATCTGAGGAACTACTCCCGAAGCCAACGTATTGCGGTAGAAAATATCGGCATATCCCGCCAACGAAACCACGCCTTCTTGAATTCGAGCGCCACCGGAATCGTTCAAACCGATCACTGGGGCTCCGGTTTTCATGGCGAGATCCATGATTTTGCAAATCTTCTCGGCAAAGGTTTCGGAAAGTGAGCCTCCGAAAACGGTAAAATCTTGGGAGAATGCATACACCAATCGTCCACCGATGTGTCCGTAACCGGTTACAACACCATCGCCAAGAACGGTTTGTTCTTCCATGCCGAAATCGGTGCAGCGGTGGGTTACCATCATTCCCATTTCGGTGAACGTTCCGGGATCGAGCAACAATTCGATGCGCTCCCGAGCCGTTAATTTACCTTTTTTATGTTGCGCATCGATGCGCGCTTGCCCTCCACCCAGTTGGGCTTCGGCCCTTTTTTGTTCTAGCTCTTGAAAACGATGGTTCATTGCCTAAAATTTGACGCGAAAATACGAAGGAAGAACGAGGAATCGGTTTGAAATTCTTGCGAATCATCATTTTGGAGTACGGCTAATAAAAGTCATGTGGTAAGATGTTTTTCTGTGGGTATATTTGTGAAAAATTACCGTCATGCCCTTTTACCATAAATTGGGAAACATTCCCGCAAAACGGCACACTCAGTTTCGCAAACCTGATGGAACCCTCTACTCGGAAGAATTGGTTTCTACCGAAGGATTCTCCAGTCTATACTCCTTGGTTTACCACAGCCACCCTCCTACTTTGGTGAAGGAAATCGGACAACCGTTTTCCGTAGCGCCGAAAGCAGCGATCAAGAACAACATGCAGAATCGCAGTTTTCTAACCTACAACACCAAAACCGATGGTGATTATTTGAAAAGCCGCACTCCCCTCCTCTTCAATTCCGATCTCACCCTCGGAACGGCGGCACCTTCCAAGTCCATGACCGATTATTTCTTCAAAAACTCCGATGCCGATGAGGTACTCTTCATCCATCAGGGTGAAGGGGTTTTGAAAACGGTTTACGGACAAATTCCTTTTGAATACGGCGATTATTTGGTAATTCCACGAGGAACCATCTACCAATTGCATTTTCATTCGACCGAAAATCGGATCTTCTACACCGAATCGTTTTCTCCCATCAAACCACCGAAAAGGTACATGAACCAATTCGGTCAGTTCTTGGAGCACAGCCCCTACTGCGAGCGCGATTTAAAACTTCCCGAAAATTTGGAAACCATCGACGAAAGTGGAGATTTCTTGGTGTACATCAAAAAAGGAGAAGAGGTTTTCCCTTACACCTACGCCACGCATCCTTTCGATGCCATTGGTTGGGACGGGTACCAATATCCTTATGGATTTAGCATTCACAATTACGAACCCATTACCGGGCGCATTCACATGCCGCCTCCCATCCATCAAACGTTTGAAGGACACAATTTCGTAATTTGCTCCTTTGTTCCTCGTTTGTACGATTACCATCCTGATTCCATTCCGGCGCCCTACAACCACAGCAACGTGGACAGCGATGAGGTATTGTATTATGTAGATGGCGATTTCATGAGCCGAAAACACGTAGAACGAGGAATGATTTCCTTGCACCCGAAGGGAATTCCGCACGGTCCTCACCCCGGCACCGTTGAAAAATCAATCGGCAAAAAGGAAACCAAGGAACTCGCCGTGATGATCGACCCTTTTTACCCGCTTCAAATCACGCAACAAGCGTTGGATATTGAGGACCCCCATTATTACAAATCTTGGATTGATTAAACAAAAAAAACACCCATGAATACAGATTTTCTTCCGTTAAACGGAACCGATTTCATTGAATTTTATTGCGGTAACGCAAAACAAAGTGCATATTTCTACATGCAGCAATTCGGATTCGAATTGGTTGCTTACGCTGGACCCGAAACAGGAGTTCGTGATCGTGCAAGCTACGTGTTGCAACAAGGAAAAATTAGATTGGTCCTTTCAACGGGCTTGACTTCCGATCATGCCATCAACGAGCACGTAAAGAAACACGGAGATGGCGTAAAAGTATTGGCCCTTTGGGTGGATGATGCCCGTAAATCGCATCATGAAACCACTTCTCGAGGTGCAAAAAGTTACCTAGAACCCACCGTTCTTTCCGATGAACATGGAGAAGTGGTAATCTCTGGAATTCATACTTACGGAGAAACCGTTCACCTGTTTGTGGAACGTAAAAATTACAAGGGCGTTTTCCTTCCCGGTTACCAAGCTCGCAAATCGCCCATGGAGGTTACTCCCGTTGGACTTTTGCACGTGGACCACTGCGTGGGGAACGTTGGTTGGGGTGAGATGAATACCTGGGTAGAGTTTTACGAAAAAGTGATGGGCTTTAGCTTGTTGCTCACTTTCGACGACAAAGATATTTCTACCGAGTACAGTGCATTGATGAGTAAAGTAGTTTCCAATGGAAACGGTTACGTAAAATTCCCCATCAATGAACCTGCTGAGGGAAAGAAAAAGTCGCAAATTGAGGAATACATTCAATTCTACGAAGGCTCTGGATGCCAACACATTGCGGTTGCCACCCATGATATCATTCACACCGTGGGTGAGATGCGCAAACGAGGCGTAGAATTTTTGTACGTTCCCGAAACGTATTACGAAGACATTTTAGACCGAGTTGGCGACATCAAAGAAGATATTGAAAAATTGAAAGCATTGAACATTTTGATTGATCGGGATGAAGAAGGCTATTTGTTGCAGATTTTCACCAAACCGGTAGAAGATCGCCCAACCGTTTTCTATGAAATCATTCAACGAATGGGAGCTAAGAGTTTCGGAAAAGGAAACTTCAAGGCGTTATTCGAATCCATTGAACGGGAACAAGAACTGAGAGGAAATCTATAATTTTGATGATATCTAAAAAAAGCGGGCTTCGGCCCGCTTTTTTTGTGGTAATTTCGAATATGTCTAACCTTTCTAAAATTCGAAAATTTGAAAATCTCCACGTCCTTTTTTGGTTGATCAAAGACCTTTCTTGGGCCATGGTTTGGCGACCGTTGGGGCTATTCATGATTGGCCCAACCGTGTTTATTGCCATTTATTTGCTGAAAAAGAATTGGGACGATAAAACCGAACGAAGTCACAATACCGCAGTTCTCGCTTGGATTTTGGCCAATTCCTTTTGGATGTCGATGGAATTTTTAGGGAAAGAAGAATTAAAATTTTGGTGCATTGTCCCCTTTGGATTTGGATTGGTGGTTTTGCTTTTCCACTACGGGGCTTTACTGTTAGAAAAGAAACCATAAAAAAAGGCGAGCTGATGCTCGCCATTTTTTATGGAGGATTTATTTTTTTACATTCTTTCGATGATGATGGCCGAAGCTGCCCCGCCTCCGTTGCAAATGGCGGCTAAGCCGTACTTGCCACCCTTGCGGTGCAACACGTTGGTTAAGGTTGTAACGATGCGCGCTCCTGATGCACCCAGTGGGTGACCCAATGAAACGGCTCCACCGAAAACGTTTACTTTGGATTCGTCCAAACCAAATTCTTTGATGAACGCCAAGGTTACCACAGAAAAGGCTTCGTTCACCTCAAAAAAATCGATGTCGTTCATGGACAATCCTGCTTTTTCCAAAGCGTTTTTCGCCGCTTTTACAGGAGCGGTGGTAAACCATTCGGGTTCGTGGGCGGCGTCGGCAAAGGCAACAATTTTTGCCAAGGGGGTAACGCCATTTTTAGCTGCAGATTCAGCACTCATCAAAACGCAAGCGGCGGCACCATCGTTGATGGTAGAAGCGTTTGCTGCGGTAACGGTGCCTTCCTTTGTGAATACCGGTTTCAAGCCAGGAATTTTATCAAAAAACACTTTCTTGTACTCCTCGTCTTGGGTTACGGCTAAGGCATCGCCTTTCTTTTGAGGAACCATTACGGGTACCACTTCGTGTGCCAATTCACCGGCATCAGCCGCTGCTGCGGTGCGCTGGTACGATTGAATGGCAAAACGATCTTGCTCTTCCCGAGAAATCTCGTATTTGTTGGCGGTTGCATCAGCACAAACTCCCATGGCGCATTGGTTGTAAACATCGGTCAAACCGTCCAACACCAAACCATCCATCACTTGACCGTGGCCGTAACCAAATCCGTAACGAGCTTTCGGCAAATAATACGGGATTTGGCTCATGTTTTCCATTCCTCCTGCAACAACAACTTCGTTAGCACCTACTTGGATGGATTGAGCACCCAACATGATGGCTTTCATTCCAGAAGCACATACTTTATTAACGGTGGTACAATCAACAGAATTGGGCATTCCTGCAAAAATGGAGGCCTGACGAGCAGGACTTTGACCCAAACCGGCAGAAACCACATTTCCCATCAACACCTCATCCACGTGATCTCCAGAGATTCCAGCTTTTTCCAAAGCGCCTTGAATGGCAGCTGCGCCCAATTTCGTAGCAGAAATTCCAGCAAACTGACCACCAAAACTACCCAATGCCGTGCGTACGGCCGAAGCAATAACAACTTCTTTCATGATTAAAAAATTTTGGCAAAAATACCCATATTTTTCGCTCCCGCCAAAAAATTGTACCTTTACCAAATGAATCAAAAACCCTTTCTTGCGCCTTCGGTTCTTTCGGCCGATTTTTCCAATTTAGGAGCTGATATCCAAATGATTAACCAATCCCAAGCCGATTGGTTCCATGTGGACATCATGGACGGTGTTTTTGTTCCCAACCTCAGTTTCGGTTTCCCAGTTATGGAAGCATTGAAGAAACTCGCACAAAAACCTTTGGATGTGCACCTGATGATTGTTGAACCGGATCGCTACATCGACCGTTTTGCCGAAATGGGTGCAGCCAATATTTCGGTTCATGCAGAAGCATGTACCCACCTTCACCGCACCCTTCAATCCATTCGTCAGAAAGGAGTGAAAGCTGGAGTGGCCATCAACCCTCACACCTCCATCCAAACGCTCGAAAATGTAGGCGAAGAACTAGATTTGGTCATTTTAATGAGTGTAAACCCGGGCTTTGGTGGTCAAAAATTCATCGAAAACACCTATCGAAAAACAGAAATGCTATCGGAATGGCGTTCTAAAAACGGATATGATTTTTTGATTGAGATTGATGGTGGCGTGAATGCTGGAAATGCTAAAAAATTGGTAAATGCCGGAGCCAATGTTTTGGTTGCCGGAAATTTCGTTTTCTCATCTGAAAATCCATCCCAAACCATTTCCGACTTAAAAGGACTTTTTTGATGCGTTTAGCACTTTTTATTGTTTTCAGTTTATGGACCTCACTCGGATTTTCTCAAGTTCAATTGAGAGGAAAAGTGGTGCACGACTCAACGGGATTGCCCTTGGAATCGGCTCAGATATCAGCGGTTGGGACCAAATTCGGAACCACCACCGGTTCCGATGGATCTTTTGTTTTGAGTTTACCGGCCGATCGAGAGCTCACCGTGGCTTTTTCCTACCTGGGTTTTAAAACCCAAACCCGAAGGATCGACCCCAATAACATGCCATCCTTTGTTCAAATTCGTTTAAAATCATCGGTTCGCGATTTTTCCGGAGTGAATATCGACGGGAATTCCAATCGTAATTCGGGAATGATTCAAATGGATCCAAAGATTGGAAAGTTAAACCCCAACCTTACCGGAATTCGGGATGTTTTGGGAGCTTTCATTCAAACCAACAACGAATTAAGTGCCAGCTACAACGTTCGAGGCGGAAATTACGACGAGAATTTGGTGTATGTGAACGGGATCGAAATCCAACGTCCGCAATTGGCGCGCAGCGGCCAACAAGAAGGAATGAGCTTTGTTAATCCCGATTTGGTTGGCCGTATCAATTTTTCGAACGGCGGATTCGAAGCCAAATACGGCGATAAAATGTCGTCGGTGCTCGACATCACTTACCGCCGCCCCGATTCGTTACGCGTTGGCATTTCAGGTGGATTCATGGGCGGCTCGGCCTATTACGAAAATCGATCCAAGAATAAAAAATTCGGAATCATCGCCGGAGCTCGTTACCGAACCCTCACCGGACTGCTTTCAACGTTGGATGTTCAAGGCGATTACCGTCCGCAGTACGGCGATTTCCAAGCCAATCTCACCTATTCCATCAATAAAAAATGGGAGTTTTCTTCCCTTCACACCTTGGCCGCCAACGTGTACAGCTTGGTTCCTCAAAGTCGGGAAACAGCTTTTGGAACCATCAAAGAAGCATTGTTGCTGCGGGTTTATTTCGCGGGACAAGAATATACCAATTACTCCAATTCCCTTCAAGCCATCAACTTCAACTACCAATCGTTGGACGGAAAAACCCGATTGAAATTTGGTGCGAATTATTACACCGCTTTGGAAAAAGAAACGTTTGATGTGGAGGGAGCCTACTTTTTAGACCAATTGGATAACGACCCGGGTTCCAAAGATTTTGGAAAAGTACGTTTCAACAGAGGATACGGTGGTTTTCAATCGTACGGCAGAAACCAATTGGAAATTCAATCGGCGGCCATCCAACATTCCGGTTTGTACCAATCGGGAGTTGGGAAGCCGGTATTTGAATGGGGATTAAAGTTGCGAAATGATCAATTCAAAGATCAGTTGTACGAGTGGAAACGGGTAGATTCTGCTGGATTTTCCTTGCCTCAAAAGTCTGACACTGTTGTTTATTTGGAAGAATTCATTTCAGGGAAGAACAACCTTCAGGCCCAACGGGCGGAAACGTATGCGCAAGTGCGCCTCGAAAAAGATTGGTTGGGCAATCAGTTTTCGGCCATCATGGGCGTTCGGGGGAATTATCATTCCATTACCCAGCAGTTTTTGGTGAGCCCCCGAATCATTCTCTCTCTTCGCCCCGATTGGAAAGACGATTGGATGTTTCGTTTATCGGGCGGACATTATGTGCAGCCGCCTTTTTATCGGGAGATGCGCCAACTGGATGGAACCATCAACCTAAACATCAAGGCGCAACAAAGCTGGCAAGTGGTTTTAGCCGGAGATCGCAATTTTGTTGCTTGGAATCGCAATTTCAAATTCGTTACCGAGGTCTGGGCCAAAAGCATTACCGATTTAATTCCGTACGAAATTGATAACGTTCGTTTGCGTTATTACGGCACCAACAATGCCAAAGGGTACGCACAGGGAATTGATTTTCGGGTGAATGGAGAATTTGTCCCCGGATTGGAATCGTGGATGCGGGTGAGTTTGATGAATTCCAAAGAGGATGTTTTGGACGATGTGTATTTCGATTCTTCGGGCAAGGCTATTTATCCGGGTTATGTTCGACGTCCTTCCGACCAGCGGTTGAATTTCAGCATTTTATTCCAAGATTATTTGCCGAATAACCCCACTTACACGGTTCATTTGAATTTGTTTTACGGAAGCCGATTGCCGATTGGTCCGCCGGATTATGTGCGTTACAAAGACACGTTCAGCATGCCGGCGTACCGAAGAGTTGACATTGGTTTTTCCAAGCAGTTGATTGGCGGAGCAGCGAAGCCGGTGAAAAACCAAGGATTCCTTCAGAATTTTGAAGGACTTTGGTTGAGTTTAGACGTATTCAACTTACTGCAGATTCAAAACACGGTATCCTATTCTTGGATTCGGGATAGTTTTGAGCGACAGTTTGCGGTTCCCAACTACCTCACGAATCGTCAAATCAACTTGAAGTTAACGGGCACGTTCGGGAAAGGCAAACGAAAATGAAACCTTTGGGGCTGATTGTTGCGGGAGGAAAATCGGAACGTTTTGGCAGCCCTAAAATTCTACATGAAATCGATGGCATTCCGCAATGGGAACGATTGGCCAACGCAATGTTTGCTTTTTGTGACAAAATCATCCTCAACATCCCTACAAATTTAAGATCGAAATTTCCTGAAAAGGCCCCATTCGAGTTTCTTTTAGAGGATACTCAAAACGGTCCTTTGGAAGGATTGTGCAAAGCGTTTGAAACCTATCCCAATCGGGATTGGTTGGTGGTAGGAAGTGATCATTTCTGGGTAGAATCGGAAACATTCCAAGTTCTAGATCGACCTCATTCCACCTTTTTTACCGATGACATTGGAGAAATTGTTCCCTGGTTAGGGAAAATTGCGGCAGCCGATCTGGAACGAATTTTGGAATTCAGGAAACAAGGAGAAAAAAGTTTTTTCCGAATCTTAAATCAGCTACCGATTCAAAAGATGATTCCGGCAAAAACCGAATGGGCGATGGATGGCGATTTCTCAGAAAAAATTCAATTGCTTCACCCTACCGAGTCGGGAGAAATGATTGACTTTTTCACGTACGAACTTTTCAAGAGCTTCATTGAACGCACCTTGAAGAACGCAGGAAGTCTTCCTTTTTTTGAGCTGCAACGAATTGCTGAACATGAATTAGCAGGAAGAATCAAAGGGTCGATCCCTTGGGTTTTGATTTCGGTGAAATTAGATTTGGAGACTAGAGGAATTCTTGTACGCATACCGAATACCCAACCCGAGCAATACACCTTAGGTTAGATTCGTCTGTTTATGTTTGTTCTTTTTCTTCCCATCAAACCCCACCTAAATTCAAAGGAAAAGTCACCCATTTTGGCATTACTTTCGCTTTTGGAAAACCTAAGTAAATGACATTATTCCAAAAGTCTTTCCTTTCAATTCTATTCTTTTCAGTTTTTGATGAACGAATACCGCAATTATTGGCATTTGTTTATAAGTCCATGGTTATTCAGTCATTTTCTTCATGAAAACGAAAAACACTCCCCCATTGGACGGATTCCAAGGTTTAAAGCAAAATTTTTCTTCTGATTTAACCTCCGGTTTCTTGGTGTTTTTATTAGCATTACCACTTAGTTTAGGTATTGCGAAAGCCAGTGATTTTCCTCCCATGATGGGATTGGTAACCGCCATGGTTGGAGGATTGTTGGTGAGTTTTTTTTCTGGTTCCCGATTAACCATCAAGGGGCCGGCAGCTGGATTAATTGTAATTGTTGCAGGCTCGGTTGCAGAATTGGGAGGCGGGAACAATGAATTGGGTTGGAATTTAGCGCTTGGAGCCATAGCAGCAGCTGGTGTAATTCAGGTAATTTTTGGCTATTTTAAGCTCGGCAAATTTGTAGATTTCTTCCCCTTAAGTGCCGTTCACGGCATGCTTGCTGCCATTGGATTAATGATCATGAGCAAACAAATTCATGTTCTCCTTGGCGTTAACCCCATGACCCAAGCAGGAAAAACCATGGTTGAACCCCTGGAGCTAATCCGAGAAATTCCTCATTCTTTCACCCATTTCAATGAAACGGCGGCCATCATCGGTTTGGTGAGTTTACTCCTTGTGTTTTATTGGCCGAAGGTAAAACACCCTATTCTCAAAAAAATACCAGCTCCTGTATTGGTTCTCCTCACCGCAATTCCATTGGCAAGAATGCTTCATTTGGATTCCAAACAATTCATTCATTTCGACCAAGATTTGTTTAACACCCTTACTTTTCACGCCAATTTCGATGGTATCAGCCAAAATGCCACCTTTTTCAAATACGTCATCATGTTTGCTTTGGTGGGCAGTTTGGAAAGTTTGCTTACCGTAAAAGCCATTGATTTATTGGATCCTTTCAAAAGAAAAAGCGATTACAATAAAGATCTAATGGCCATAGGAATGGGGAACATGGTTACATCTTTGTTGGGAGGATTGCCCATGATTAGTGAGGTTGCACGCAGTTCATCGAACGTGGCCAATGGAGGAAAGACCCGTTGGGCGAATTTCTTCCACGGTTTCTTCATTTTCTTGTTCTTGTGTTTTGCTGTTGCTTTCAGCGATTTAATTCCCAATACGGCTTTAGCAGCCATGCTCATTGGTGTAGGTTTCCGATTGTCCAGTCCAAAGGAATTCAGCAAAATGTTTGAAATAGGACCTGAGCAATTATTGGTTTTTTTAATCACCATCTTGGTTACGTTAGGAACCGATCTCTTGATTGGAATTGCCGCTGGTATTCTCGTAAAAATGATCCTACATTTCTTTCAAGGAGTACCCTGGAATCAAACGTTTCGTGTAATTCTGGAGAAGAAAAATCAATCCAAATGGCTGGTTAAAAGCTCCATTGTTTTTTCAAATTGGAGCTCTCTTCAAAAGGAAATCAACAGCATCCCCAAAACTGAAAAATTCACCCTAGACTTTACCCTCTCCACGGTAGTAGATCATACGGCGATGGAAAATTTGCATCACCTGAAACAAGAATTTTTAAATGCCGGTGGAGAATTAATCATCCAAGGCATTGAATCTTTAAAACCAACTTCCAAAAGCAATCACCCTTTATCAGCTCGTAGAAAAGGGTAAACTGAAGGAAATTTTCAATTCAATCAATCAAAACCAGTTGAATAAACGGAAAGATTGAATCATCTTGACCAATCCACTCCCAATCAACCTGCATGGAAAGAAACATTCCCATCCCAATACCCCAAACATTCAATTTAAAATCTTCCGTTTCATTCCTGATTGTCATTTTTGTAGAAGAATCCATCCACTTTATGCCATTTCTCTTCCACAAATTTTATCTTCGTAAAAAATCCTCATGAAAAAAATCTTGAAATGGTTGGGAATCCTACTGGGTGGAGTACTTGCCTTTGTTTTGGTGGTTGGCCTAATCGCCCCCAAATCTTCGCACGTTGCCGTTCGAATTTTCACCAAAGCATCGGCTGAAAAGGCAGCTCCCCTATTTCAAAAGTGGGAAAATTGGACCCAATGGTCGCCTTGGAAAGCTTCCGATTCAACCATGAAGGTTTCCATCACCGGAACCTCCGGAACGGTAGGTTCTAAGTACAATTGGGTTGGCGAAGAGACCGGTGAAGGCAGCATGACCGTTACCGAAATTGACGCTTATTCCCTCAACTTCGATCTCGCTTTTGGCGGACCGCTTCCCTCCACTTGGAAATGTAAAATGGAAGCCCAAGACACCATTGGTGGCAGCATCCTTTCTTGGACTTTTGATGGAGAAAGCCCCTACCCTTTCAACGCTTTTTCCTATTTATTCAACATGGAAGATTACGTTCGAAGCGATTTTGAAAAAGGACTAAAAACCATCAGCGCCATCGCAGAAGGGCCCGTATCCTACGATATTGAAATGATGAAAAATCCAGGACTTCACTTTCTCATCAATCGAGCTACCGTAAAATTTGGCGACATCCCCGCCTTTTTTGGAGAACGCTATGGCGTAATTTATTCGGAAGCAGAAAAGTTAAAAATTAAAGCAGGTACTCCTTGCGGGTTGTTCTTCCGGTATAATAATGAAAAAGGTGAAACCGATATGGCTGCCGCAGCTGAACTTCAAGAACGCACCAACCAAAAATCGCCCAAGTTTACCGCCATCAGCTTCGATCGGAATGAAGCACCAACCTTGCTAAAAATCAACTACTACGGTCCTTATGAAGGAACCGGTGCCGCTCACGAAGCCATGGATGTTTTCATGAAGCAGGAAAATTTGGTTCAGGTGCCGCCCGTGATTGAGCGATACGTTACCGATCCGGGAACAGAAAAAGATCCGAATAAGGTGCTTACCGAAATCATTTATGCCGTGAAGAAAAAGAATTAACGAAGAATTCGGTAATTCTTGTACCCTATTTCCCAGCCAAGAAGCCTTTTGATGGTTTGCTTGGCTTTTTCTTTGAACGACCTTCGGTCCACCGAAAGATCGTGATCGAATTTCCAGTTTTGCATTTCAATGCGTGGAATCATCACCTTCGGATGCGTCCCTTCAAATTTTTGCAGCCAATCGATGCCGGAATAATCGAACTCTTCACGATTTCCTACATTTTCAGCCAGCCATGCATCGTCGTGCCAAAGGCGGTGAAACGCCTGCTGTTTCCGTTGCATGGCATCCGGAGGCTTCACCCAACCGTAATGATGAACGGTCGCATCGATTTTTTTAACCTTTAATTTTTCATTGGGAAACTTCCGAAACCCTTGAGCATCCTTGTAGGAAAAAACCCCAGATTGCGGACGAACAATGCGAATTTCGCGCTGGTACCAGCGGGATGAAGCACCAACGTAATCAAAACTTCCGTAAAAGTGGAGGTAGTTGAATAAAAGCCCTTCCACTTCAGGATGATTCTTCCATTTTTCCATTCCTGCTCGAATGGCCAAATGGTCGTTTTCATGGAAGCACTCATCACCTTGAATGTAAATGGCCCAATCGGCATCGGGAGCAATGGCGGCCAACGCTTTATCGGTTTCGATGGCCAACACCCGGCCGCCTTCCCGTAGTTCGTCGTCCCAAACGGTATCGATGATCCGAATTTTCGGACCCAAAGCTTCTACCAAGGAACGGGTAGCGTCCTCCGAATTTCCAACGGCTACCACCACTTCATCGCACAACGGAAGGATGGAGGAAATGGCCTCCACAATGGGATAATCGTACTTTTCGGCATTCCGAATAAAAGTAAACCCAGAAACCTTCATGCCGAAGCGCGTTTTAACCGATCGTTGATGGCGCGTCCCAATCCTGCATCGGGAAGCAATTGGGTATAAATGGTTTCGATGGGAAGTTCATCCAACTCCCGAAAGAATTTGAAAAGATGAGCAGCCGCTTCCGTGGCATTTCCCGCTTCCGAAAGATTACGAAAGTGGTATGCCTCGAAGGGTTGATCGCCAAAAAACAAGTATCCTTGATTGCAATCGCAATGGGTTTGGCTCCAATCATTTACCAAAACCACTTTTTTTCGAGGCGCGTAATGCGACTCCAACATTCCCGGCGCAGCCGGTTTTGAACTGGAGGTTTGTACGCGATTGATCTTCTCTCTGGTAATTTCCTCGATTTCCTCGATGGTGCATCCCCCTAATCGGTAAATGACCAATCCGTTATCCCAACCTACAATGGTACTTTCCAAACCAACCGAACATGGACCACCGTCCAACACCATGGAAATGGCTTCGCCCAACTGATTTTCCACGTGTTCTGCAGTGGTGGGGCTAACGTACCCGAAAGGATTTGCGCTTGGGGCCGCCAACGGAAAAGGAAGGGATTTTAAAACTTCCAAGGTTAGTGGATGGTTCGGGACACGAAAAGCACAAAGGGAGCTTCCGGCTGTAACCAAATCGGAGATGAAGGGCTGCTTTGGCAGAAGCAGGGTTAACGGACCCGGCCAAACCTGTTGGGCTAATTTCAGTAGCGGTGCCGGGAATTCGGTGGTGCATTTGGCCACTTCTTCCAAGGAAGAACAGTGAACAATAAGCGGATCGAAATGCGGACGATTTTTTGCGGAAAAGATGGAGGCCACCGCCAATTCGTCGAAGGCGTTGGCGGCCAATCCGTACACGGTTTCGGTGGGAATTCCCACCAATTTCCCCTGCAATAACTGCGAAACGGCCTGTTCAACGGACGATGAAATCATGGGTTCAAAGATACGCTTGGAAATTGGACCCTGAGTTTTTTACCTTTGCGCCAAATTTATCCCATGCAATTCGTCATTACTTTCTTTTTTGGTTTGTTTGTTATCTCAGGATTTTCCCAAAATTTTGTTCAGTCATCGGGAGTAGATATCACCGAGAATCGATTGCCGAGTACGCCTTGGTTAACGCAATCAAAGAATTTTCAAATTTTGGAGTCGAAAGACATTCATCGTTTACCGGTAAGAACCGTTGCCGATTTATTGTTGTATGTTTCTGGGGTTGATTTAAGAAGTCGAGGTCCGTTTGCGCAAGCCGACGTGAGTATCCAAGGTTCCACCTTTGAACAAGTATTGATTTTAATCGACGGAATTCCAGCGCGAGATCCTCAAACCGGGCATCATGCTTTAAATCTTCCTATTTCTTTGCACCAGATTGAGCGGATTGAAATCATCAAAGGAACTGCAGCCCGAATCTTTGGAGCGAATGCGTTGGCTGGTGCCATCAATATCATTACCATCAAGCCCCAAAATGGAATCAAAATCATTGCTCAATCGGTTTGGGGGAGAGATGCAAAGCTGGACCAACAAATGAATTCCCAAAACGTAGTTATCCAAGCAAAAATGGGTAAAATTGGGCATAGCCTGGGAATGGAGTGGCTGGAATCCGATGGTTACCGTTACAATTCCACAGTGGATCAAAAAAGAATGACTTACCTAGGAAATTACCAAGGAAAAAGTTCTTGGAATTGGATGGCAGGAGGATTGATCAATTCCTTTGGAGCCAATAGTTACTACGCCTTTCCATACGATAGCAATGCGTTTGAAACGGTTCAAAATGCATTCTTCTCTTTGCAAAACACCCGAGAATGGGGAAAAACAAAAGTGAAATTTTCTGGGTTTTTCCGCAAAAACTGGGACGATTACCAGCTTCGAAAACAGCAGCCAGATTTTTATCGCAATGTTCATCAAAGTGAAAATGCTGGATGGATGGCTCAAGGAAATCGGCCAACTTCCCAGGGTGTACTTGGGTTTGGGACAGAAATTCGACGTGAATTTATTCAAAGCAGCAATTTAGGAACGCATCAAAGATGGATTCAAACCAATTTTCTCGAACACGCTTGGTCGTTTTCCAAGGGCTGGCGAGTGCTCGCCGGGATCAATGCTCAGTGGGCTTCTGAGAGAGGATGGAAAGTTTATCCAGGTTTAGAAGCATCAAAAAGTTGGGAAAAAACTTCCGTTTTTGCCAATGTTGGACGGGGTTCCCGTTACCCAACGTACACCGATTTGTATTACCAAGATCGCGCAAATCGAGGAAATCCGAACCTGCTTCCTGAATGGGCAACTTCCGGTGAATTGGGAATTCGTTACCAAAATTCAAAAATTACCTTTCATTCGGCTGTTTTCCAGAGAAACGTCGTTGACATGATTGATTTTGTTCGTGAATCTACTTCCCAACCGTGGATTCCTCAAAACATTGGAAATGCTCTTTTTCAAGGAATTGAAGGAAGAGTCCGCATCAAAACCGAGTTAAAATGGAAGGAATTCCGATGGAATCAACTAACGCTTTCTCACCAATGGATTGGAGCGAAGTACCAATCCAACGCTGCTTTCAGTAAATATGCATTGGATCATTTACAACAACAATCCATCTTTGAAACCGATTTTTCGCTTCAGCAAAAATGGGGAATGAATGTCATTTATCGTCGATTTAATCGAATCAATCAAGCTCCCATTTCGGTGCTAGACCTCCGGGCGTTGTTTAAGATTGGTTTTGCGTTAAAGGCCTTTGCGGAAGTGAATAACGCATTCGATCAATCCTACACCTTGACCGGAAACGTACCCATGCCGGGAAGATGGGTTTCGGTTGGATTTTTGTGGAAACGATAATTACTTCACTTCAACTTCATCCAAAAACAACCAGCTTTTGTTTCCGTGGTATGGATGCCAAAGTGGAAGTTCTTTGGAGGCTTTTACTTCAAAACTCACGGCTTGAATTCTCCCAATTGATGCAGGAATTTTGAACGAATAATCGAAGGTTGCCGCTTCCTGCATGCTCGAATTTCGTTCTTGATTCGCGCCCAAATCAACCCATTTGCCATCTGTCCCTTGCACTTTCGCCTTGACCATTTCGGGGTAAATGATCCAGCTTTTCGGGTAACTCAAAACCCCTAATGATACGATTATCGCTTCCATTGGCTGTTTTAATGGCAACTCCAAACTCACATCTTTGCCTTCCCAACCCAGCCAATTCAGTTTCCAATTGGTAGTTCCATGTACCCCATCGGTGAGGCGGGTGGCCCCTTCACCCGTGTAACGAGGATCGGAAGCAGGAGAAAGTTGCGGTTTCTGCTGAAATGCCGCATTCCCATCAACCGAAACTTGGGTTGCTTTCTTGGTTTCGAGGTAATATTTCTCGGCATTCATGCCGTTTTCATCGAACTCCCACGTTCCGGTTGCCGTACAAATCCGGTGAAATTCTTCCAACAAGTTGGCCATTTCGGGCTTTTGAATCCATTTTCCACCGTTCTGTTCGTAAAAACCGCGAGGACCGAACAACTCGGTTTTGGCAATTTCCAAACGAGCATATTGCACAGGCAGATGCGCTACCTGAACGCGAGCATGAAAAGCCGAGTCGTTCTGGGTAGCGGCCAAAGCTGCGGTAAACAGGGTTTCGTAAAGGAGGATGAAATTGGCATTCAAAAAAGTATTTTTGTATTGAGCCGGACTCCCGTAAATGTCCAAACCCTGACGGGTATCCTTGGCATTTCGGTGGAGAATATCTTGGTAGGCTTGAATTTCTTCGGCGGCAGGGCCGTAATAATTCTGAAGGAACTTTTGCCGAAGCTGATCTTCCCGCAATTGTGGATTCCACATCCATTGGCTGAGGAGGTAACTTTTGTACTGCGCCCACTCCACCCCATTTCGGGCATTCCCCTGCTCAAATACAGCAGAAACATTGTTTTTAGCAAACAATTGAACGTTGGATTGCAGGGTATGCAAGTTGGGGAACGGACACAGGTAATTGGTAAATTGAACGGTGTAATCCCAAATTTTCAAGGTTCCTCCGCCCAATTGAGCCCACCCCTGAAGGTCGTCTACAAAGGATTTTGAGCCGGGGTGGGTTTGCATATCGGCGCTGCGATCCAACTCGATGGAGCAAAGAGTGACCCAAACATTTTTGGCGGGCTTGGTGATTTTTGGTGGTTTCCGGGTGTATTGATAGGCCAAGGTGGTGATGATTTGTTGGGGAAATGCTTCCGCCACTTGGTTTACCAATTGCAACATCAATCCGGCTGGAGAACCTTCTTGTTCATCCATCTTTTTACAATTTTCGCATTCGCAGTTGTAGTAGCAATCGTTTTGACTCACGCTCCAAATGCGGTAATCGGGATGGGCTTTGATTTCTTTCCCAAGATTTTGAATGATGAGTTCGCGAACGGCGGGATTGGATAGGCAGAGTTGACCGAACGGAATTCGTTTCCCGCCAACCAGAGAAAAATATTCGGGATGAGCGTCGAAATGTTCCTTGGGATCTACCAATTTATGGAAGGTATGAACGTAATACCCCTTGTACCAGAAGTCGCCAATGCCGTACAATTTCCGCCAATCTTTGTAGAATTCGGAATCGTTGTAGGGGCCATTCACCATGCGTACATCGAAGGCGGGTTGTTCGGTACGATCGATGGAATTGGGGATAAAGATGTTCGCTTGCTGATTCCACGCAGGAAACCGAAATTCGGTAGGCGAGAAAACCATGCAATTCAGATAATCTTCGAAAAACGTGGTCACCGCATTCACCAAACCTTTCCTTGGTCCCCCGTTGAGGGTGAGGCTATTGGCATTGGTTTTAATTTGAAGGGCATCCGTTTGGGGCAATTCGGTGATTCCGAAAAACACTTTTTGCTTTTTGTTGAAACTCTTTTCTTTGGATTGATAATCGGCCAACGAAAGGGTTTTGAAAGCAGGAATATTCATTTTCGCCAATGCATCTTGAAAAACGGAAAGGGCGTGCTGGGTGATGGGATTCGGTTCATTCGGAAGAACGATAACCGGGAAGCTTGCCGTAGGTTTCCCTTTGTGGGTTGACATGGATACCAGCTCAAAACCCATGGAGGCGACGGAGATGAGCAACAACATAAATCCTGCAATCAATTTCATGGTTAAAAATACGGAGAGAATGGCAGGAAGTGAAATGCAGTGCCTTCGATAAATCCCGACGAATGTCGGGACACCCTGGGACCGGGATATTAGGCGTTGCTCGAGTGAATTTTCATCAGAAAATTATTATCGAGAGCAACGTACCACTCGGGCAACGGGAAAATAAGGGGTCCTCGAGTGTTCCCGACGAATGTCGGGGCACCCTTCAACCTAACGCAAAATTACCCTTTGATTTAAAATTTCAGCAAGATTAAACGTTTATAAACGTTTCCCGATTTGAGGTTTGAAATTTTGGTTGAAACCGAAAGACAATAAGAAAAAAAACGCCGTTTGTCCAGGGGGCCGCCATGTATTTTATCCCGAAATGCTTCGGGACCTCCCCATGCACAAAGCTAAATTTTTTCTACTTCAATGTCAATGATTTAAACGTTTATAAACGTTTCCCGATTTTTTCAATGCAACTTTTATGCGGTGCCTTCGAGAGGCCCCCTTACCTGTTAGTCCTGGATGCAGCGAGCCGAAAAACCGTAGAGCTTAGTGTTGATGATCCGAGAGTAATCCGAATTGGTATTGGAAAAACCGCGAAAGATAGCATCGGAAGAGGAATACTCAGAAGTTGACCAGAAGTAAGTGAGGGTACCTAAGTTGTTGAATGTTGCATTAGTGAAGCGAAAACCGCCTGGCAGGGCGGAAAATCCGGTGCTGTTCGTGGCTCCGGTGTTTGGAGCAGTCCATAAGCCACTGGTAGATTTTAACTTTCCTCCTGCCGTTGTACTATTTGTGCCAGATACACAATTCGCAGTAGGGTCTAAGAACGTCGCAAGTGTGCAATACTCAGCATCGCTAGGAATGTGCCAACCCGTAGGACAAATACCCCGCACGTTGCCTGCAAACGCTGTTGGCAAGGGTAAGGTATTGCTCGCCCCGTTTTGGTATTGAACCGCTTCCGCCCATTGATACAAGCCGCCGTACGTAGTGCAGTTCGCAGGATTGTTGTTGTAGCAGTATTTCTCCAACGAACTGTTATTCGTTTGGTTACTAGAACCGTTAATCATGGACCCCACATTCAAGTTCTTTGCAAGCCAGCACTGCGTACCAATTCGTACCGTGGGGTAGCTTTCGCCAACGTAGGTTACCGCTTGGCCGCAAGGAGTAGCTACCGGGACAGGGAAACGTAATTTCACCGTATCTCGGCTAGCGCCACAGGAAGCCGTAATGGTCCAAACCAAGGTGTAAGCACTATCGGTGCCTTTGGTGAACGTAGTTGCGGGGTTGTTGCTAGCACTCAAACTCCCGCCGCTACCGGCAACAATGCTCCAAGCTCCCGTTTCTCCCGCGGCGGGAGCGTTGGCTGCTAAGGTGGCCGTAGTTCCCGTGAGGGTAAGTTGGTCGGGTCCGGCATTCGCGGGCGTAGTGGTTGGAGCCAAGCTAACCGCAAGAGTGTCGGCACTGCTGCCGCACGCATTGGAAATGCTGTAACGTAGGGAATAAGAACTTCCTCGAATGCCCGCAAACGTTGTGGCAGGAGCATTGGCCGTTCCCAAACTTCCGCCAGCACCCGAAAGAATGCTCCATGCAGCCGTTCCATTGCTGGGCGTGTTGCCCGCAAGGTTTACCGAACTTGCGCAAACGTTGAATTGGTCTGCACCGGCATCGGCCAAGGTTAGAGGAGGGTAGCAAGTCCACATTGGGCCGTTAATACTCTCGGTCAATTGCCAGGTTCTTCCAGCATTACCTCGAATGAGGGCACCCAATTGAAGTTCTTTTGCAAGATCGGCTGTTTTTGCAGCCATCGCATACGGCACGCTCACCAGTTGGGTGGTGCCCATGAGTTGGTAGTTGGAGCCTCCTTGGGCATCCATCTCTACTTTCAAAAATTTATCGTTTCCGTTCGCCCAAGGGATGTTGGCGAACGTTCCCACCGTGGCCGTTCCACCACCCAAGAAAATGGAGAATTGCCCCGAGGTGTCGGTAATTGCCGCCTGGGTTTCGGTGTAAATGGTGCTGCCAGTGGGCAAGCTATCCAGTACCGAAAGGCGCAAACCCACGGTGCTATTTTTGAGGGGTTTTCCGTTTGCGCCCACGGCAACACCTTGGTAATTGATTTTTTGCGGTTGTGCGAAAATTGGATTGATGACCATCAAAAGTCCAAAAAATAGAAAAAATAATTTCATAAAAGAATTTGGAACAAAGAACAGGACAAACTCGCGACGTCCTATACCTCAAAATTGGTATTTTTAAAGGATAGAATTTCAGCAATCCATGGGAAAATGTGCGGTGCATTCGAGAGCCTCCCGCACCGGAATTAGGTACGGGCAGACACGTAGGTCTGCCCGTACGTTCCTTCTATGTTCCTCTCGATATTAATCTCACTTCGTTCGATTCACTCGAGGAACGGAATCGCCCGCTCCCTGAGGTTCTCCTTTAGGTTTGTAATACCGATTAAACCCGGGATTATTGGTGATCTATTCTTGAAAAATTACCGAATTAATTCGGTAATTTTTCGAAGTAAACCAATGATTAAATCAACATCAGTAGTGGTGAACTAGGAGGTTCTCTAGGTTTTT
>CANHCV010000033.1 GCA_947459245.1 Bacteroidota bacterium | reverse complement strand
TTTTTTCGATAGTTGGTCTAATCTTTTCTTTTCTGCTTCGGTTAAACTGTTGTAACCCTTTGCACTGATTTTATCCAAAAGGTAGTTGATTTCACTTTCTATGCTGAAATCTTCTTTCCTAAACTCTTCAAGTTTTTTCTTAGAAACAGTTTTGCTTTTTATGGACTTCCAACTCCATCCAAGTTGCATGAAGAATAGAAAAAAAGTTGTAGGTAAAATCAAGGCTAAAAACAACCAGGTGTGTTGCATCATGATTTCTGGACGAAATAGAACCGAAAGCAATACCCCGGTAATGGCACCACCCAAATGAGCTTCATGTCCGATGTGGTCGTTTTGCTTTTTTATCCCATAAATGGAGAATAAAACATAGCCAATGGCGAAAAGCCAAGCCGGTATCGGAATGAAAAAGATGAGGATGGTTTGGTATGGATTTACCAAAATGGATGAAAAAATGATTCCAGCAACGGCACCGCTGGCACCCAATGCTCGGTAATTGAAATTGCTTTTGTTCAGCTGAACGGCCAATAAATTCCCAACCAATAGTGAACCTACATAAATGGCCATGAATGGAAACGGACCAAACGACATGCCTACGTTGTTGGCGAAAAACCAAAACGACATCATGTTGAAAATCAAATGAGTCCAATCGGCATGCAAAAATCCGGAGGTAAAATACCGGTGGTATTCCTTGTTCACCACAATGGAACGAACGTGCAACAAGAACTTCTCCTGAAACGATAAATTCTTAAATCCTTGGTAAGAAAACACAATGTTTCCAATGAGGATCGCTGCGGTTAAAAATAAGATTTGCCCGTCCCTCATTTTTCCCCTTCTTTTTCCATTTTTAACTTGAATGCCAATTTTTTAGCCATGGCATTGTAGTTCCAATCATCTCCAATCCAAAGCGATGTTTCTTCGTTTTTGATGGCATTGGAAAGTGATTTTCCTTCCGATTGGTAAACCCTCAAAACATAAAAAGGGAAAGGAGCTTTCAATTGATTTCCTTGAGAATCGCGAAGCATCAATCCCAGTTTTCCATCCACCACTCCGGTGTAATCGTAACGACCTTTTCTAAAATTGTAGGAAGAATCGGGTTCGATGCTGCCGAAATCGGCAATCAGGTAAAACGAACCATCGGGACGAGTAAGTGCCGGAGCACCGGTGGTGCCAAAGATGATTCCGTTTAACTGTCCCCGATAAACGTTGTCGTTCTGATCCCCGGTGAAGAAGAACGTTGGGCAAAAAGCAAAACTATCGGTAAATGCCTTTTTGATGGCTTCGTGCGTTCGGGTTCGGCGTGCTAAAAACGTATCGATTTGCGCACGATTCCCGGTTTTTTCAAGTGCTTGCAATTGTAAACTCATCATGGGCAAACGCACCAATAAAAATCCCGATTGCAGTTTGGAGGCCATATTTTGATCGGGAGAAGGCAAGGGAATCATTTTCTCTTTCTTCGAGCGAAAATCGGGGGTGATGCAGATTGAAAACTGAGTATTGGTATAGCCTGGAACTTTCGAACCGAAACTGTGTTGTACTTGGAGGGCTACTTTGGGAGAAAACGCAACTTCTAATCCGGCAATAGGCTCCCACCGATTGTTGAACGCCACGTGCTTGAAATCGGCGGTCGGAGCCAAGGTGTCTCCCGTTAAAACTCGGTAGGTTCTGATCGCATTGGAATACTGTACACCACCAAAAAGGGAAATCTCTGGGTTCAATTGAAACGTTCCAACGCCTCGGAAATCGGAACGGATGGATCTGAATTGGGTGGATGTGTTTAAATCGTCACCACCTCGAAAGGAAAGGTTCATTCCTAATTCGAATCCTGATTTCCCAAACGATTTTTGGTAATGCAATCCCGTTACGGGAGCGATCAAACGACGGGTATTTTCGGAATCACTCCAAGTTACTTGGGATCGGTTCAAGCCCAATTGAATGCGCCATGGTTGTGCCTGAAGGGCAGGGAAAAGGAGGATGAAAAGGGCCGAAAAAAGGAGGATTCGTTTCATGTTTCAAACTTACAATAAAATTGGAAACGTTTGAAACGCTTAGGAGTTTTAGTTTTGCCAAACCATGAAAAAAGAAGAATTGTTGGCTCGGTTGGCCTTGTTGGAATTGGAAGGATTAGGGCCGATTGGCGCCCATGCTTTGCTCAGTAAATTTGGATCGGCTCAAGGGGTTTTCGAAGCCCGAATCTCCCAAATTGTTTCCGTTTATCGGTTGAGCAAAAAAGTGGCAGAACGAATAAAAAATTCCAAGGACGTTTTTTTGAAAGCGGAAAAAGAGTTGGATTTTTTGGAAAGAGAAATGGTGGAGGTGATTCACCTCGATTCCGAAACGTATCCTCAAAAATTGGCTCAGTGTCCAGATGCTCCGTTGATGTTGTTTTTAAAAGGGAAGTTTCCTTCATCCAATCAAAACGCTTTGGGCGTAGTTGGTACCCGAAACATGAGCAAATACGGAAGGGATTTGGTTGCTGCATTGCTGGAGGAGTTTCGGGAACAAGGCATTTGGGTGGTGAGTGGTTTGGCGGCGGGTATCGATGGGGAGGCCCATCAAAAATCCTGCGAGTTGGGTTTGCCTACTTTGGGGGTTATGGGAACGGGAATGGATTTGATTTATCCGTATGCTCATCGCCGCCTTGCCGAAGAGATGCTGAACAATGGCGGTGGCATTATTTCTGAGTTTACCTCGGGAACCAAACCCGATCGAGAGAATTTTCCAAGACGAAATAGGGTAGTGGCGGGGATGGTTGACGCGTTGGTTGTGGTGGAAGCGGGTGAAAAGGGAGGTGCGCTCATCACGGCCGAATTGGCAGCCGGTTACCATCGGGAGGTGTTTGCGTATCCGGGTAGGGTGGGCGACGAATTTTCGGCCGGATGCAATCGGTTAATCCAGCAGGGAAAAGCGGTGATGATCCAATCTGGTAAAGAAGTAAAAGAATGGATGCAATGGGAGGGCCAAAAAAAGTTGACGGGCCTTTGGGCCAAGGGTGGGAGCGTTGGCCCCGCCGAGAGCATGGTGCTCCGTTGTTTGGAAGATGTAAGCTCGTTGCATTTGGACGAATTGGTGTATCGGTCGGGCTTGGGGTTGTACGAAGTGAAAGCCGCCTTGCTGAATTTAGAAATGGAAAACGGGGTGAAGTCGTATCCCGGAGGGAGGTGGGGCAGGGGGTGATATACCCCAAAAGGAGTATTTTTTCATTGAAATTTGAAGATGTTGAATTGAAAAATTATGTTTGATTTGAAAACACAAAACGATGAAAAAAATTTTTGTAACCATGATGGGATTAACTCTGGGAGTTGGTTCCATGTTCGCTCAAGATGCAGGAAGTTCAAAGTGGATTGGTACGGTTGGTGTGGCTCCGGTGATTATTGATGGAACCGGACTTCAACTGGGATTTGAAAAAGCGGTAAATAATAAGCTTTCGGTAGGATTGGGATTGAACAATTTGGTCAGAAAAGAAAGCACTTTCACTTATCCTATTGGTACTCAAGGATGGGAGCAAGGAATTCTCTCAATAACCTCAAAAAGTAATCCGACCACAATCGGATTGAATGCTCGTTATTATCTGATCGGTAACAATGAAGATGCAAAATTCGGGTTGTATGGAGGATTGGGACTCGGATTTTCATCTCATATTTATCAATCTAGCTCAAAAAATTTGGTTCCAGAAACCGATACTTTGTTTTACTCTTACGATTACGAAAACAAAGAAAGAGGAATCAGCGCCTCCTTAACGGGAGGATTGGATTACCTATTAGGGAAGGGAAGGTTGTTTTTAGAAATTCAATCGGTTAGTATGTTGAGTTCGTCAGAAACCCGGGTTTATTCCAATGCAAAAGGAACCATGGCTTCTCAAAATGGAACATCCACCTACAAAAACGAATCACCCTTTTTGTTTTGGGATGGGTACATTACCATTGGCTACCGTTTGAGATTTTAAAGAATAGTTATAAGTTTTGTTTGCGCCCCGAAGAAATTCGGGGCTTTTTTGTTGAAAAAATTGTAATTGTTCATATATTTGTGAACCAAATAAATAAACAATGAAAATAATAATTGGAGTTTTGGGGATACTTTTTTCGGTTTGGGGTGCTTCTGCACGGGTTTTGGAGGTGCGGAACGACTTTCGTGCCGGCTCGTTTGCTTCCATTCGGGAGGCGGTGGAAAACGCTTCCGCCAACGATACCATTTTTTTGGTTCCCAAATCCGGCTCCAACGATCCGTGGGTAGCGCCAGGGTTTGCCATTGATAAACCGTTGGTCTTTATAGGGTCAAACCAAGGAAGAACCGTTATTAGCGGCGGATTAAATTTTAATTTGAGCCATACCAATGAGGATAATTTGATAATCAAACAATTGGAGATAACGACAATTTATATCACAAATTACCAATATGTTACAAATGCAAGAAAAAAAATCAAGATAATTGATTGCAAAGTTGATTATTTGGATTGTAGTTATTTTGCGACGGAAGTTTTTTCTTCAGAAATTGGTTCAGCATCATTTCAATTTCTTCGATTATTTATTGGTAATAAGTTCAATGGCAGTTTTTACCTGAATGATCGAATGGATTCTACTTGGATAGTTGGGAACATATTTACCAATTTCTATTCAGAAGCCAATCGTTGTTTAAAAGCTTCAAAATTGCTATTTGTTTCCAATAATTATGTAAAACACCAATCAATATCAGGAGGAGCCTATGTACCCTTTACATTTTCTAATTCAATTTCTAAATCAATTTTCTGCAATAATTATGTCGATTTCAAAGGTTACAAGGGTAATTATGCATACGGTTTTAAAAGTACAGAATATTATGATTCAAATTATTCTTGGGTTTTAAATAATGTCTTAATAATGGAACTCCCTCACTATAGTGGCCAAGGTTTTTATTATTTTACATTTGAGGATAATTTATGTAGAAATAACTTGTTGGTTTTACCCTCGGCAGCTGAAAATTCTCCAATAACAAACTTGTATATCAATGGAGTGCAATTTGCCAACACAGCATTTAAAAATTTCAACCAAGCCATTGGCAACCAGAAAGCATCGGGTGGGTTGGTGATTGTTCCCGATTCACTTGGGCAGGTGTTCGATTCTACCTACACCATCAACAAAGGGATTGCCTGGCCCGAGTTTTCCGATGTGGATTTAACTCGGAACGATATTGGCCCCAGCGGCGGTCCTTTCCCCATTTCCAATTTTTGGGGTGCCGGAGCCGGAAAAGCATCCCTGTATTGGGTGGATCTCCCTTGGAAAGTTTTGGGTGGAAACACCCCCATTAAAATCAAAGGCACTGCTGGCTCTAAATAAAATCGTATGAAAAAACGCTATCCCATTTTCTTAGGAATTCTTCTGTTCCTGCCTTCCATTTTTCAAGCCAAAACCTTGGTGGTAAGGGAGTATGGTAGAGGAACCCTTTACTCTAACCTTCAACAAGCCCACAACGCTGCAACCGATGGGGATACCATTGCCGTTGATGCCGCCGCCGATGGAAGCTGGGAAGAAGGAACCACGGTTACCATCAGCAAACAAGTGTACCTCACCACCCTTCAAAACCGAAAACTGAAACTGATCAACGGATTAGAAATAAAATTGCTTAACAACCGGAAGTTAACGGTTACTGATTTGGACTCAACTGCTATTTCCATTTCCGGAACAGGCGAATTAACGATAGCTAATTGTGTTGTTAAAACTGATTTATCTGTTCCTTATACAGTAAAATTTAATTGCTTTAAAAGTATAGTATTAGGAAAAATTATAGCTTTTTATTTGAAAGCTATGGGTAATAACTTAAAAGATGGAGTTACAGTTCTTTCTTCAAATATTTCTAATGATACAATTTTATTGGTTGGAAATATTTTTGGTGGGTCTTTTGTAATTGACGCAGAAAAAGTTCTTATTTTATCTAACAATTTTTTTAAAATTAATGCAATGTCTGCAGATTTGTATGGATGTAATTTGGGAGCTGGTATTTTTATAATTAAATTAAATAATGACCCTGCAAACTTCAGTAAAAGCATTATTTCAAATAATACAATTTGGTTTTCAGGTAATTCTGCTGCTGGTAGCATTTTAAGAGTTTTGAATGATTTAGAAAAAAATTCAGGTAGTTTATTAATTTTCTCTAATTCATTTTTATCTAATTTAAATGGAACAATTAATTGGCAGGCAAGCGATGGTTGTAATTCTGGAAATACATATTCTTTTTTAAATTATAACGCTAGAGGTAAATCCTTGGTAAATAATTATGTTGCTCTAAGAAATCATAATCAATATGGGGGAAGTTGGGCTGTTAAACCAACAGGTAGCAAGGATTTTTACGGCACAAGTATTCCCGCCATCGATTCCTTGGGGCGTTTGTCTGGACCAGATTTTACCAATAAGGGGTTGGATCTCCCTGAATTTTCTGACATTGATTTAACCCGCAACGATATTGGTACCGAAGGTGGCCCATGGCCCATCTCCAATTTCTGGGGGCCTAATGCTTCCAAAGCTTGGGTGGGTTGGTTGGACCTTCCCTTGAAAATTAGCACTCCCAGCACGCCCATTCAAATCAAAGCCACCGGAATAAATAAAGATTAACATGAAAAAACTCCTTCTTCTCACTTCCTTCCTCCTTGCCGGATATTTTTCCCAGGCCAACCGTTTATTGGTCAGATCCAACGGAGCCGGATTCGCCTACACCTCCATTGGAGAAGCCATCGACTCTGCCCAGGTGGGAGATACCATTGTGATCTTCCCCAGAACAGATGGGCAACAGTGGTCTTTAACCAAAACCCTTACCAAACCCATGGTTTTTTTGAATGGAGATACTTCCGGAAGTATTCAATATTTAGGAACATGTTCTTTTACCATCAATGCTTCTAACAATATTGGGACTTATTATTTTTTAGATTTGGGATTTCAAGAAATATTCAATAATAGTGCAAGCGAAGTATTGTTAATTAATGTTTCTACTTCAATTTACGGAAAGCGATTTAATTGTTTTAAGTCTCAAATAACTTCTTCATCTTCAATTGATTCATCTGGTTTTTACTATTGTCTTTTGACTATTCCTTTGTCGATTAGTTATGGTTATCAGATTGGGACTTTTAATTCAAAATTAATTGGATGTAGAATTGCTGGAAGAAGTAATGGTGGGGGGAATATTTTTATATTTTCAAACTCTCAAATTCGGAATAACTTTTTTGATTTAAAAGGTTGGCAAAGTTTTGATGATTTTCAAATTGGTTTAGAAGGTTGTGATTTTTCAAATAATACATTCAGCAATAATTTTAACAGCAGATCTTATACTTTAGATATTTCTACTAAAAATTCGGAAAGTTTATTTGGAAGTAATTTTTTTGATGGAAATATCAGGAATCTAACAATTTTAGGCACTATCTCTGAAGGAAACTACTTTAAAACAGCAACTGACCCAAACGTTAGGAATACCCTCTTAGCCAACGGCTTTAAACAAGCGCCTGCCAATATTCAACTGGATTCTATTGGAAGAATTGTTGGCAATGCCTTGGTAGATTCTGGGGCCACCACCCCTTGGTTGCGCGACGTGGATGGTTCCCCCGCCGATGTGGGAATTACCGGCGGTCCGTTCCCCATTCAAAACCACATCAATCCCAATCCGGGGAATGCCCAAATCATTCACGTAAACATTCCAAACCGGGTGGGATATCCCAACCGTCCCATACCCATCAAAGCCACCGGCACCTCAAAATAAAGTATCCTATGAAAAAAATCATTCTTCTTCTTTTGGTGATCGGATTTCACCAATCGGTATTTGCTAAAGTGTTAAAAGTTAAAGAATACGGAGTGGATGGTAGTTATTCATCCATTTCTTTAGCGGTTTCAGCATCAAGGCCTCAAGACACTATCATTCTATATCCCAAAAAATTCGGACTTCCATTTTTGGAATCAAACCTAACCGTTCCCTACCAGATTTACTTTTTCAACTCTGATTCTTCGCGTTTTAAATTTAATTTTCCAGTGGAGTTGAATAATTGTAATGTTACTAATGCCATTTTTTCATCTTATTCGGTAATAAAAAACGCAACTTTGGTTAACTGTGATTTCTTAGAAGAGATTGAAATTTTTAACGCAAAATTGATTTCATGCATTGCTAATAAAAGAGTATCGAATAGCACAATTAAGTCAAATATCAGTATCTTAGGTTGTAAAATAAATGAATTTATTCCATCCAATGGTTTTAATAATGTTCGATTGGTAGGTAATAAAATTGAAAAAATAGTTGATTTTAATTTCGTCGGTGATTCCATCGAAATAATTGCCAATCAATTTAATAATTGGAATATAGATTATAACTTTTTTGTTTTCCAGCCTAGAATATTTGGAATAATGGCATCAAATGTGTTTAACTTAGCATTTGGACGAGGTTGGGGCTGTAATTCAAGTTATTTTGGTTGGGGAGATATTGGGTTAGCAACTGTCTCAAATAATTTTTTCAATTTTTTTAATAAATCAAATTACAATTCACCATGCCAAGAGGGTTTTTTCTCTAGTTTAAATAATGGGTATTTGGTCAACAACGTTATTTTTTATAAGGATAATGGTCAATTTACATATTTTTCACGTACCACATTATCTAATTCTTCAAATGGAATTACAAAAGGTAACTTATTAATAACAAATCGCAACTACAATAATTATGGTTCATATTGGGATACCATCGGTTGGGCTACTTATGAGAATAAATTTTTAGGTGGAGTTAATTCTTTAAATCTCGATAGTAATGGCATTTTCGTTGATTCAAATTTAACAGTGAATAAAGGGGTAGTTATCCCACAATATTTGGATGTTGACCTTTCTGTTCCAGACATTGGTCCTTATGGAGGCCCCATGCCAATTACAAATTTTTTGAATTTAGATGCTCAAAAAGCAAAGGTGTTGTATCTGCAACTTCCTCAAAAAGTGTTCTCACCCTCCGGTTCCATCCCCATCCGTGCCACCGGAGCAACCAAATAAGTCATGAAGAAAATTATCCTTTTAGGCTGTTTGCTGCTGAGTTGGGGATTCTCCTTTTCCCAAGTTCGCAAAGTAACCCAAGCCGAATATTTTTGGAATACCGATCCCGGTCTCGGGAACGCAACGCCCCTGCAAGCCGCCGATGGGCAATTCGATCAAGCCATCGAAGAATTGTTCGCCACCTCAACCACGGTTTTAAACCACGGACCCAATAAATTCGGGATCCGTGTAAAAGACGCCCAAGGAGTTTGGGGCAACACCTTTTTTACCGTTCTCCAAGTCGATTCGGTGTCGAATTCAGTGCCTGCCCTGCTGGCCAATCGCCGGGTAACGCAAGCGGAATATTTTTGGAATACCGATCCCGGCAACGGAAACGGCATTCCATTGTTGGCGTTGGACGGCAACTTGGATCAAAGCATCGAAGAGCTATTCGCCACCTCCACCACGGTTTTGAACTACGGTCCCAATAAATTCGGGATCCGAGTGAAAGACAACGACGGGGTTTGGAGTCGCACCTTTTTAACCTTGGTGCAAGTGGATTCGGTGGATAACACCGTGCCTGCCTTGCTTACCAACCGCCGGGTAACGCAGGCGGAATATTTTTGGAATACGGATCCCGGCAACGGCAACGGTATTCCCCTTTTGGCGCTGGACGGAAATTTGGATCAAAGCATTGAAGAGCTATTCGCCACCTCCACCACGGTTTTGAACTACGGTCCCAATAAATTCGGGATCCGAGTGAAAGACAACGACGGGGTTTGGAGTCGCACGTTTTTAACCTTGGTGCAAGTGGATTCGGTGGATAATTCCATCCCGAATTTGTTGGCCAATCGCCGGGTAACGCAAGCGGAATATTTTTGGAATACAGATCCCGGCAACGGAAACGGCATTCCATTGTTGGCGCTGGACGGCAACTTGGATCAAAGCATCGAAGAGCTGTTCGCCACTTCCAACACGGTTTTGAACTACGGTCCCAATAAATTCGGGATCCGCGTGAAAGACAACGACGGGGTTTGGAGTCGCACGTTTTTAACCTTGGTGCAAGTGGATTCGGTGGATAACACCTTGCCGACTTTACTCACCAATCGCCGGGTAACGCAGGCGGAATATTTTTGGAATACGGATCCCGGCAACGGAAACTGCATTCCATTGTTGGCGCTGGACGGCAACTTGGATCAAAGCATCGAAGAATTGTTCGCCACTTCTACCACGGTTTTGAACTATGGACCCAATAAATTCGGGATCCGCGTGAAAGACAACGACGGGGTTTGGAGTCGCACGTTTTTAACCTTGGTTCAAGTGGATTCGGTGGATAATTCCATCCCTAGTTTGTTAGCCAATCGTAAAGTTACCCGAGGCGAATATTTCTGGGATGCTGATCCTGGAGTAGGGCAGGGTATCCCTTTGTTGTTTGTAGATGGAGCTGGCGATCAAAGTGTGGAAGAGTTGCAAGCCATCGATCCGGCCAATCTTTCCAATGGGGTTCACCGCATTGGATTGCGCGTTTTTGATTCCAATCATATTGCTGGAAATACCTTTTTTACCATCATGGTGGTCGAAGGCGATTCCACCAATGACTTCAATGTATATACCAATACCCACACGGTTCGTCAGTGTAGGGGGGCGGTGGCTCAGTTGCAGGCATTTGGTGCAAGAATGTATCGTTGGTTTCCCGCGGCCGGTTTGTCAACCGATACTGGTGCTCGAGTTAATGCCTCTCCCGACACAACTACTCGTTATTTGGTCGTTGGTACCGATTCGTTGGGTAGAACCGATTCTGCTTACGTTTGGGTGAAGGTGATCAACGAGGTTCAAGTGGTTTCCGTTGGAAGTACATCTTTGTGTCAGGGGCAATCGTTGGTTTTGAAGGCGAGGGCTGATTCATCTGCATCCTTTCAATGGTTGAAGAATTCGGTAACGATTTCCGGCGCAGTAGATTCGAGTTTGTTGGTGGTTACGGCGGGAAGTTACCAAGTGATTGCCTCGGTAGATGGTTGCGTTGATACCTCAATCGGTTTAACGGTGGTGGTTGATACCCCGCAAAATTTGGTTCTTCAATTGGGAAATTCCCAGATTTGCAACACGGGTGGAACGTGGGCAACGGTGGTTGGAAACAACAATCGTCGTCCGGTTCAGTGGAAAAGGAACGGGGTAATTCTTTCCAACATCTCGGATAGTTTATGGATTGGTGATGGAGCGAATTACCGGGTATCGGTAGTTACACCCTGTTTGGATTGGAAGGATTCTTTTCAACTGAATGTGATTGCGGTAGATACGGGAAAGGTTCAACAAAAGATTTGTGCCGGTCAAACGGTTACATTTAATGGAAGTACCTTGAATCGTTCAGGAATTTATTACGACACCCTAAGCAGCGTTTTGGGCTGCGATAGTTTGGTGGAATTGACGTTGATGGTGGATACCGTTCCTTTCGCATTTGGATTGGATTCGATGTCGGCCTGTGGAGGCAGTACCTTGTTAACTACTTCGGTTTCGGGAACTCAATATTTATGGAGTACTGGAGGAACGGGAAACAGCATTACCGTTTCCCAATCGGGATGGTATTCTTGCACCATTACTCGGGATCAATGTTCTACCAACGATAGCATTTACGTGGATTTATTGGAGGTGAATGCAGGGGATGATACGGCGATTTGTGCGGGCAGTTCCATCACGTTGGGTGCTACTGTAAACGGAAGCGCGGCCGCCGCAAGTTTACCCGCCAACCTCCGACAAGGCTTGATTGGTTATTGGCCGTTCAACGGAAACGCCAACGATGAAAGTGGAAACGGCAATAATGGAACAGTTAATGGAGCTACTTTGGCTGCGGACCGATTTGGGAATACTGGAAAAGCCTATTGGTTTGATGGCAATTCGAACAATATATTGATTGGAAATTCGGTTTTTGACTCATTGTATCAAGTAACCATAAGCGCTTATATAAAAACATCAGATGTAGATGGTGGATACATCATCAGTACAGGTAATTTAAATGAGTTTGCGCTTAGTATCAATAATTTAGGTCAGTTTGTCGGAGAAACCAATTATTTGCCTACTACCAATGGTTCAACAAATTTTCAAATTGCCTCCAATTCAAGCGCAGGGAATAATAACAATCAATGGAAATTTGTTGCTATGGTATTCGATGGTCAAACAAATAAATTGTATGTAGATAGAAATTTAGTTGATATCGATACCGCTATTGCGCCTATGTTGATAACTCACGAACCTAGTTATTTGTCTTTTGGAAGTTATTATTGGTGGGGAAGTGTTTATCAAAATTCAGCTTTCAATTTTTCAGGCGATTTGGATGATATCATGATTTACAATCGAGCTTTATCTTCAAATGAAATCCAGCAATTGTTTAAACAAGGTCAAAGCACCTATTTATGGTCAACGGGCGCGACTACGCCGACCATCAATGTAAATCCAACACAAACTACAACCTATTACTGCACGGTAAGCAATGGCATCACCACTTGTACGGATAGTGTGGTGGTGACGGTTAAATCAAATCCAATTGTTTCGTTACCAGATACAGCGCGTATTTGTGGGACAACAGCAACCTTAAATGCAGGAAACGGACTTGGATTAAGTTATTCTTGGAATACCGGTGATACAATGCAAGTAATTTCTGTAAATCAAAGTGGCTGGTATCGTTGCAATGTTTTTAACGGTAATTGCTTTAATACTGACAGTGTTTATGTTGATTTATTGGATGTAAAAATTCTTAATTCAGACACAAGTATTTGTAGCGGAACAGCATTGACTTTAAGCACTAGTCAAAATCAGTCTATCAATAGCTCTCCATCGATCTATAATCCAGGTGCTCCAAATCCTTGGGGTTATCCATCTCCTTCTGACGGTGGATACATCCCACTTGGTACATTTGGAAGACCTAATATTTTTTCCATTAGTTGTTACATTAATCCATCAGATACTCAGGCCGGTATTGCAATCATCATGGATTGTAATCATGGTGGTAATTTAAATTGGGTCATTCAAAATTATCCAAATATTTCATCAGGATCAAATTGGTCGTTTGGAGCTCTTCAGTTTACTCTTGCGACTAATACATGGCAACACCTACTAATTACATACAATAATGGTCAAAAGAAGGCATATGTTAATGGAATTTTGCAATCTACGGTAGTGGAAAATATTAATTGGTCGGGTAATCCCAGTCTGTTCCTTGGTAACTGGCCAGAAGGTGCAAGACGTTTCCGTGGAGGAGTTGATGAGTTATACATCACTTATGATCTTCAGCAAACTGCAAATTTCAACCCAACAAATTATGTAACGAATGTTTCACCAAATACATTTGGGCTTTGGCATTTTGATGAGGCTCAAGGAACTACTACTCAAAAAAGTAGTGGAGGAGGATATCCACTGAATAATTGGATTTGGCAAAATCGAAATTCTGTTTCAAATTCATCTTTCCTATGGTCCACAGGAGCAACTACCCCAACCATCAATGTAAACCCAACGCAAACAACCACGTATTACTGCACGGTAAGCAATGGAATTACCACTTGTACGGATAGTGTGGTGGTGACAGTGAATCACCCCAGCACGAATGCGATTTCCGCATCCATTTGTAGCGGAGGCAGTTACGCTTTCGGAAGTCGTACGTTAACGGCTGCGGGGGTTTATAGGGATACGCTAGCCAACGCTTCGGGTTGCGATAGCATCGTGGTGTTGACGTTGAACGTGAATGCTCCCAGCACGAACGCGATTTCCGCATCCATTTGTTCCGGTGGAAGTTACGCTTTTGGAAGTCGAACGTTAACGGCTGCGGGGGTTTACCGAGATACGCTAGCCAACGCTTCGGGATGCGATAGCATCGTAGTGTTGACGTTGAATGTGAATCAGCCAACATCTTCGGCCCTTTCGGCCTCCATTTGTAGCGGTGGTTCTTACTTTTTTGGTGGAGTAAATCGTTCGGTTTCGGGAGTTTATTCGAATGTTTTGGTCGGTTCCAACGGTTGCGATAGCGTGGTTACGCTTACCTTGAACGTCAATTCGACCATTGTTCAATCGTTACAAGCCAGCATCTGCGAAGGAAATCAATACACCTTTGGCAATCGAAGTTTAACCCTAAGTGGAATTTATTACGATACGTTACGAACCTCAACCGGTTGCGACAGTATTCTTACTTTACAGTTAACGGTTAATTCCAATCCAACGGTAAGTATTCAAGCTTCCGGTGTTTTGGCGTTCTGCCAAGGAGGATCCGTTACCCTTTCGGCGAGTGGTGCCAATAATTATGCATGGAGCAATTCGGCTACCTCCAACAGCATCAACATTACACAATCTGGAAATTACTCGGTGGTAGGTACCGATACCAACGGTTGCGTGGGCTCCGCTGCAGCGGTTCATATAACCGTTTACACCCCCGTAGTTCCTAGCATTACTGCCAACGGAGCTACCAACGTTTGTAACACCAACGTAACCATCAATTCTACTTCTGCCCCTAGCTATCTCTGGAGTAACGGAGCTACCACAGCATCCATCGTTGCAACCGCTTCCGGATTGTATTCTGTGACGACCACCGACTCCAACGGATGTACCGCTGTTTCAAATTCCATTCAAGTAAATAAGTTTACAGCCGTTCCTTCACGTCCTGTGGCCATTGCAGGAGAATTAAATCCGTGTGCTGTTTTGGGAACAAGCAATACCCTAACTTATTCCGTTCCTGCCGACCCGAATGTTCTATCCTACACCTGGTTGCTCACCAACGGAATTACAGCTGTGGGCAATGCAACCGGGAATGTAATTTCGGTAACCTATCCAGCAGGATTCTCCACAGGTCAAATTCGTGCTACCCCCGTAAATGCTTGCGGAAACGGCTTGGCTCGTGCTATTTACCCGAAAAAATCGGCCATTACCACCGTTCCTGTATTTACTCAATCGGTTACATCGGTATGTAATATTCGCGGAACAGCTACCCAGGCTACTTATTCTGTTCAACCCATTGCTGGTTGCAGCGGTTATCAATGGACCATGCCCACTCAGGCAACATTGATTTCCGGGCAGGGAACGAATTCCATTCAAGTTATTTTTGATGCGGCCTTCTCAAGCGGATCGATATCGGTGATTGGAATTTCCAATTGTGGAAATACCCCATCAAGTTCCATTACGGTTTCTCTTTTGGCCAAACCGGTTATTAGTGGATCAAACAGCATTTGCCCGGGCGATTTGGTTACCTATACCATGCCGGTTGTTCCAGGGGCCATTCGTTACCGTTTCAACTTGCCTGCTGGTTTATCGTTGGTTAGTCAGAACGCCAACAGCGCCGTAATTACCAACAACGGATCTTTTGTTTCCGGTTCGCTTGGCGCTCAGGTTCAAACCACGTTGTGCGGTTGGTCTCAACCCGGTTCGTTGTCATTAAACACTTCCGCATGTCGAGGAGTAGTTGGCGATTTTTCGGTGAATATTTACCCGAATCCAAGCGCTGGAGAATTCCAGTTGCAATTGGGAGCGCCAGTGAAAGATGTTCAAGTGAGCGTTTACGCTTCCGATGGTCGTTTGGTAAAGCGCCTAGTCTTTGGTCAGGTAGAAACCCAAACGTTGTACTTCAACGATGTTGCCGAAGGGTTGTACCATTTGGAAGTTGTTGCCACCGATTCTGAGAACAAGGTTCACCGCAAAATGGAGAAAATGTTGATTCAGCGATAAGGCCAATCAAATTGGAAAAGCCCCGAAGAAATTCGGGGCTTTTTTGTTGAAAATACGCGCTTTCAACCTATTTTTGAGGCATGAAAATTATGGAATGCGTGCCCAATTTCTCCGAGGGCCGAGACTTAGCTGTTATTGAATCCATCGCCAATGCCATTCGTTCAGTTGATGGAGTGAAATTGTTGGATATTGATCCTGGAAAAGCAACAAATAGAACCGTTATGACGTTGGTTGGCGAACCCGAACACGTGGTGGAAGCTGCCTTTCGTGGCATCGTTAAAGCCGCTGAACTGATTGATATGAGCCAACATTCGGGAGAACATCCGCGCATGGGCGCTACCGATGTTTGTCCGTTCATTCCCATTGCCGGTGTTACCATGGAAGATGCTATTCAATGCGCGCATCAATTGGGAGAAAAGTTGGCCCAAGAAACCAACATCTCCGGATATTATTACGAATCGGCAGCAACGTCTCCACAACGCAGGAACCTGGCCGAAGTTCGCAGCGGGGAATACGAAGGTCTGTCAACCAAAATCCTTCAGCCGGAATGGAAACCCGATTATGGAAAAGCGGTTTTCAATGAAAAATCGGGGGCTACCATCATCGGCGCTCGCGATTTTCTCATCGCTTACAACGTGAACCTCAATACCAAAAATACCCGCCGAGCCAACTCGGTTGCTTTCGATGTGCGGGAAGCCGGTCGCGTAAAAAGAGAAGGCGATCCCATCACCGGGAAAATTGTCCTCGATGAAAACGGGGATCAAGTTCGAATTCCCGGTAAATTAAAACACGTCAAAGGAATCGGTTGGTACATCGAAGAATACGGAATTTGCCAAGTTTCTTTGAACCTGACCAACATACGTGAAACGCCACTGCACATCGTTTTCGATGAAATTGAAAAATCGGCCAACGACCGAGGACTCCGAGTAACGGGTTCTGAATTGGTTGGCCTGGTTCCCCTTTCGGCATTGTTGGATGCTGGGCGATTTTTCCTGCAAAAGCAAGGTTCTTCAGCCGGAGCATCCGAAGAGGAATTGATTCAAATGGCAGTGAAAAGTTTAGGATTGGATGAATTATCGCCATTCGATCCCAATAAAAAAATCATCGAATACCAATTGCGAGATGCAAAAAAGGCAAGGTTGGTTAACATGAGTTTAAAGGCTTTCGCCAATGAAACGGCTTCCGACTCTCCCGCTCCCGGTGGTGGCTCCATTGCCGCTTATGCGGGTGCATTGGGAGCTTCGTTGGCCACCATGGTCGCTAATTTGTCGGCCCATAAACGCGGTTGGGATACTCGCTTGGAAGAATTTAGCACCTGGGCCGTAAAGGGACAGCAATTGAAAGACGAACTTTTGGCTTTGGTGGATGAAGATACCCTCGCATTCGACGCCATCATGAATGCTTTTGGCTTGCCCAAAGACACGGCTGAAGAAAAATCAGCACGGAAGCAAGCCATTCAAAATGCTACCAAGTACGCCGTAGAAATCCCCTATAAAACCATGCAAAAAGCGTTCGAAGTGTTCGAAATTGCAGATGCCATGGTGCAACATGGAAATCCGAATTCGGTTACCGATGCCGGTGTAGGAGCACTTTGCGCAAGAACAGCCGTTTACGGTGCCTGGATGAATGTTCAAATCAATCTTTCTGGTATTGAAGATCAAAACTTTAAGGTAGAAATGACGAATAAAGCCAACGATTTATTGGCAAAAGCAAACCAAAAGGAACAAGAAATTGTTGCTCTTGTTCAAACAAAAATGTAATGCAAGAACCACAAGTTATCCTGGTGAACGACCAAGACCACGTTATTGGTAGCATGGGGAAGCAGGCCGCTCACGAAGAAGGAGCCCTGCATCGTGCCATTTCTGTTCTTTTGTTTAATAAAAAGGGCGAATGGCTTATTCATCAAAGGAATCCTCTGAAATACCATTCGGGTGGACTCTGGACCAATACGTGTTGTTCGCATCCATCACCAGGAGAAGAATCGCTTCCTGCAGCAAAACGCCGTTTGAAAGAAGAAATGGGAATTGAAGTTGAACTTCAGCCTGCTTTTCAATTCAAATATTTGGCAAAGTTTGAAAATGGACTCACCGAACACGAATACGATCACGTTTTCTTTGGCGAATTCGAAGGAAAACCCTGGCCCGATCCCGATGAGGTTTCCAATTGGAAATGGATCTCTTGGAAAGATTTGGAATTTGATTTGGAAGTGCATCCCGAAAAATACACCGTTTGGTTTCACCTCATCGTCGATAAAAAAGTTGAATTGGGTCTTTGATGGAACTAACACTTGCACAAATTCCATTGGTTGCTGCCAATCCATCAGAATGGGTTAGCTTTCCCGGATTTATTGATGAGATTGTAGCCCAGTTTAATAAAGATTTAGCTTTAGCTGGGGCTCCTTATGAAATGAGTGGCCAAAATCCGGAAGAGCTCTTGGAAAATATTTCTTCCTTATGCGGACATTTGGGAGAATCAAATGGAGAACAGCTGGCATCACTGCTGTATCGAATCGATTTGAAACCAGAAGATTTGCCCTTTCACGGCAATGAATTGGAAGGTAAAGATTTAGCCATGGTCATTCTCAAAAGAGAAGCCATGAAAGTTCTCTTTCGAAAGTATTATTCGGTTTAACCCAATAAAAAATCCCACCGAAGTGGGATTTTTTATTTTATGAATCTCGGGAAACATCCCATTGCTCTAAGTAATCGGCTACTCGGCGAACGAACATTCCACCCAAGGCACCGTCAACAATGCGGTGGTCGTAGCTGTGGCTCAAGAACATTTTATGACGAACCGCAATCATATCACCTTCAGGAGTTTCAATAACCGCTGGTTTTTTCACAATGGCTCCTACAGCCAAAATAGCAACTTGAGGTTGAGGAATGATGGGAGTTCCCATCCAGTTTCCGAAAGATCCTACGTTGGTTAAAGTGTAGGTGCCTCCTTGAATTTCATCCGGTTTCAATTTGTTGGTTCGTGCACGGTTTGCTAAATCGTTTACTTTAGCAGCCAAACCGGGTAAATTTAAGAAATCAGCATCGTGAATAACAGGAACGATAAGGTTTCCATTGGGTAAAGCTGCCGCCATTCCCAAATTGATGTAATTCTTTTTGATGATTTTATCTCCCTGAACAGAAACATTGATCATGGGAAAATCTTTGATGGCCTTGATGATGGCTTCCATAAAGATGGGCGTAAACGTAAGTTTGGTTCCGTATTTCTTTTCGAAATTGCCTTTTACTTTATCTCTCCACTTTACGATGTTCGTCACATCCGCTTCTACGAAAGAGGTAACATGGGGAGCAATTTGTTTTGCTTTCACCATGTTTTCCGAAATCATCTTGCGCATGCGATCCATCTCAATGATTTCCTCTCTTCCGTTGATGGAAATAGGTGCGGGTGCTGCTGGAGCTGGAGCTGGAGCTGGAGCTGGCGCCGGAGCGACAGCAACCGGTGCAGCTGGAGCTGCATTTGTTGGTGCAGCCGGTGCGTTACCGCGTTGAGAAACGTACGTTAAAATGTCTTTTTTGGTAACGCGGCCTTCAGCTCCGGTACCTGGAATGCTCTCCAATTCGGCCATTCCAATTCCCTCTTGCTTGGCAATATTAAGAACCAATGGGGAATAAAAACGATCGCCTTGAGAAACAGAAACGGCAACAGGTTGAGCAGGAGCAGCAACTACGGTTGGAGCTACTTCAGCAACGGGAGCCGGACTTGGTGCGGCTACAGGAGCGGATGCCACCGCAGCTTCGGTTTCAATGATCGCCAATGGAGTGCCTACGGCAACCACATCGTTTTCTTTGAACATCACCTTTGTTAAAACACCGGCAACTGGAGAAGGTACTTCCGAATCAACCTTGTCTGTAGCAATTTCAAGAACTGCTTCATCCAAAGCGATGGAATCGCCTTCTTTTTTTAACCACTTGAGGATAGTTGCCTCGGTAATTGATTCGCCCATTTTGGGCATCAAAAGTTCAAATTGAGCCATGATTCAAAGAAAATATGTGCAAAGGTACAATGAAAATCCGGTTAAAACATCCCTAGTTCTAACTTCGCTGCTTCACTCATTAAATCTTGGGTCCAAGGAGGATCAAACGTAAGCGTAACTTTCGCTCCTTCAACCCCTTCCATTCCCTTGATTTTATCTTCAACCTCGCCGGGTAATGAACCGGCTACCGGACAAGATGGTGACGTTAGGGTCATCAATACATCAACAAAGTAATCGGCATTAACGGTCACTTCATAGATCAAACCCAATTCGTAAATGTTAACGGGAATTTCTGGGTCATGGCAGGTTTTGATGACCTCGATGACGTCGTTTTGCAATTCGATCGTTGATTTATTCATGACTTTTCAAACGTTTGTGCGATGTTTTTCACCCTTTTGATCATTTCTAATAGTCCGTTGGCTCGGGTAGGTGTAAGGTGAGAACCAAGTCCAATTTTTTCAAAAAAATCCAGATTTGCATGGACTATTTCCGAAGGTTTTTGGTTGTTAAAGATGGATAGGACCAAGGCAACCAATCCTTTGGTAATGATGGCATCGCTATCGGCATGATAGTGAATATCACCATTCTCCATTTTTTCACCAACGACCCAAACCCTGGATTGACATCCTTTTACGATGAATTCATCTCTTTTAAATTCTTCTGGGAAGGGCAATAATTGCTTTCCGTAATCGATGATCACGGAATATTTATCTTCCCAATCATCGAGGAAGGAAAAAACCTCAATCAGTTCATCTTGCAATTGAGCGATGGATTTATTCATGAACACAACATTTTAGCTGCTTTTTTTACCGATTCAATAAAATAGTCAACCTCTTCAATGGTATTGTAAATGGAGAAAGATGCCCTGCACATGCCGGGTACCTTGAATTTTTGCATGATGGGTTGAGTGCAGTGATGTCCGGTGCGAATGGCAATTCCTCGTTGATCTAAAATGGTTCCAACATCGAAAGGATGTACCCCGATTAGATTAAAGGATAAAACAGAAACTTTTTGCTCAGATGTTCCAAAAAATACAACTTCTGGAATTTCTTTCAGTCCGTCGGTAGCTCTTTTAAGCAACATACTTTCGTGTTGATGGGCTTTTTCAAGCGAAATAGTATTCAGAAATTGAAGGCTTTTTTGGAATGAAATGACCTCTGCGATGGCCGGGGTACCTGTTTCAAATTTAAACGGAAGTCCATTAAACGTAGTTTTTTCAAAGGTGACCTCTTGAATCATTTCACCGCCGGTTTGATACGGAGGCATTTGATCGAGTAACTCCTCTTTTCCAATCAAGAAGCCAAGTCCGGTTGGCCCGAACATTTTATGGGCAGAAAAAACGAAAAAATCGGCATCCAACGACTTGAAATCGATCTTGAAATGCCCAACCGCCTGTGCTCCGTCCACCAAAATTTTAGCGCCAATTTTTCGGGCGGCATCTACCATGGTTTGAATGGGATTGATGGTCCCTAACGCGTTCGAAACCCAAGAGCAGGCGATGAATTTTACGTTTTTTTCGAGAAGAGCTGGAAGTTGATTAAGATCCCATTCTCCTTTCTCGGTGATGGGTAACACCAAAAGTTCCAAACCATGCCTTTCGCAAGCCATTTGCCAAGGTACAATGTTGGCATGGTGTTCCATTTCGGTAATCAAAATGGCGTCACCGGGCTTTAGAAAAGCAATCGGGTAGGAGTGGGCTACCAAATTGATGGATTCGGTGGTTCCTTTGGTAAAAATGATGGTTTTAGGGTCAATGTTCTCCAAATAACGCGCCAATTCGTTTCGGGTATTTTCAAAATTTAGGGTGGCGCGTTGACTTAAATCGTGAACTCCGCGGTGAACGTTGGCATTTTCGGTACGGTAATAGTGCGAAATCGCGTCAATGACCGATGATGGTTTCTGGGTTGTTGCAGCATTATCGAAGTAAACCAAAGGTTTTCCGTGAACGGTGGCCTCCGAAAGGATCGGAAACTGTTGACGAATGAGGTTTACATCGAAATCCATTATATGCCCATTTTATGATTCCAGGCCTCCAAGCAATAGCTTCGAAGGATTTGGTTTTCAATCTTTTCAATGACTTCGGCACCGAAGGCATTGGTGAGGAGTTGAGTTGCTGTTTCTTTTGAGAGGCCTCTGGATTGAAGGTAAAAAATTTCGTCTTGGCGCAGTCTTCCTACTGTTGCTCCATGAGAACATTTTACATCATCGGCGAAAATTTCCAACTGTGGCTTGGCATTGATTTGGGCCTCGTTGCTCAGCAGTAAATTTTGGTTATTTTGAAACGCATTGGTTTTTTGAGCATCTTGGAAAACGTGGATTCTTCCGTTGAAAACGGCTTGTCCGCGATCCATGGCAATTCCTTTGTAGAATTCTGAACTTTCACCGTTGGGTTTTGCATGTTCCAAGTTGGTGTGATTATCAACCAAACGAGTGCCATCGGCAACGTATAGGCCGTTCATTCCCGTGAATAGGTGTTCTCCTAAATGGGTAACATTCAATTCATTTCGAACCCAAGAGCCATCAAAGGTAATAACCGTATGTTGGTAGGTTGACTGGGCATGCTGTTGGGCATAAATTTTGGATAAAACTTGGGGCATGCCAGCCTCGAATCCATTGAACTGAAACTGATAATGATGGAAGGTGGCTTTTCCTTCTACCAAAATATGGGAATAGGTTAAGGCCAATTGCTGGTTTCCTTGATACAATTCCACAAAATTGGCCGTGGCACCTTCTTGTACGATAATTTTAATGCAATCGGTTGAAACCGATGTGGGTTGATGAACCCAAATGAGCGGTAATTCCGATTTGAATTTCCGGGTTATGGTTACCGTTAGAACTCGTTGGAAAGATTCGTTGGCAAAATCATCGAAAATGTCTTTTCGTGGGAAATCTACCGTTTCAAATCCGATTTGAATTCCTTCGGCTTGGGTGTTGGAATCCAATATAATTCCCTCGAAAGGAAGGTGTAGATGACTCTTTTCGCTTTCTGAAATTTGGATATTCTGAACGGGAGTGTATTTCCAAGATTCTACTTTTCGATTTGGGAATGAACCGTTTTTGGCGATTTCTGCCAATTCGGGTTTTCCCCATTTTTCAAAAAGTGCAGGAAGTTGTTCTTGAAACATGTTTACGCCTCCTGTTTATGCTTTTCAATCACCCAATCGTATCCTTGGTCTTCTAATTTTAGAGCAAGATTCTTATCACCTGTTTCCACAATGCGCCCGTCGTACAAAACGTGAACAACATCCGGTACAATGTAATCCAATAGTCGTTGATAGTGGGTGATGACCAAAAATGCGTTTTCCGAATTTTTAAGCGCATTTACGCCTTCGGCAACGGTTCGGAGTGCGTCGATATCCAAACCGGAATCGGTTTCATCCAAGATGCTCAATTTGGGTTCGAGCATGGCCAATTGGAAGATTTCGTTTCTTTTTTTCTCGCCTCCGGAAAATCCTGCGTTTACGGAACGCTTCAAGAAGTCATCTTTCAATCCTACGAGCGCAGCTTTTTCACGCATCAATTTCAAGAAATCGGTTGCCGAGAGGGATTCCAATCCTTTGTGTTTCCGAACTTCGTTAACCGCCATTTTGATGAAATTGGCGTTAGAAACACCGGGAATTTCAATGGGGTATTGAAACGCCAAAAACAATCCTTCTCTTGCTCGTTCCTCGGGTTCTAATTCAAGGATGTTTACACCATTGAACCAAATTTCTCCTTCGGTTACTTCGTATTCTTCCCGACCTGCAATAACGGCGGAAAGGGTACTTTTCCCAGAACCATTTGGTCCCATGATGGCGTGAACCGTTCCAGCTTTAACTTCGAGATTGATCCCTTTTAAGATGGGTTTGCCCTCAATTTGGGCATGTAAGTTTTTGATTTGTAACATTATCCTACGCTTCCTTCTAAACTAATGGCTAATAATTTTTTGGCTTCAACGGCAAACTCCATGGGGAGTTGATCCAAGACTTCTTTGGCATATCCGTTCACAATCATAGCAACGGCATCCTCTTCTCCAATTCCTCTTTGACGGAAATAGAAAAGAATATCTTCCCCAATTTTTGAGGTAGTTGCCTCGTGTTCTACGTTCGCTGAATTGTTTTGTATTTCAAAATAAGGGAAAGTGTGTGCTCCGCAACGATCGCCCAACAAGAGGGAGTCGCACTGGGAGAAGTTTCGTGCACCTTCAGCACGTTTGTTCACACGAACCAATCCTCGGTAACTATTCTGACTTTTTCCAGCGCTAATTCCTTTTGAAACGATTCGAGAACGGGTATGTTTTCCGGTATGAATCATTTTAGTACCGGTATCGGCTTGTTGGAAATTGTTCGTTACCGCAACTGAATAGAATTCTCCAACGCTGTAATCGCCTTTCAAAATGCAGGAAGGGTATTTCCACGTAACAGCCGAACCGGTTTCTACTTGAGTCCATGAAATTTTGGAATGATTTCCCAAGCAGGCCCCTCGTTTGGTCACGAAATTATAAATTCCACCTTTCCCATCTTTATCACCAGGAAACCAGTTTTGAACCGTAGAATACTTGATTTCTGCATGTTCCATGGCTACCAATTCCAC
>CANHCV010000032.1 GCA_947459245.1 Bacteroidota bacterium | reverse complement strand
TGAATCAATTGCAATACCCGAAAAATTTTGTTTTGGTTGTGCATAAACTTAGCTTCACAACCAAGTTCAGAAATCTTACCGAGGTGAAAAAATTTCGTGACCCTAGTTGTCAAAAAAGTTATTCACAAAATGAAAGCGAATAAATGATTGAAAATAGACTTAAATCTTTTTCCTTTTCAATGAATTGAAAACCAATAGGATTCCACCAATAATAAATGGAATGCTTAACAATTGACCTAAATTGAAAAATGCAGTGGCTTGCTGACCCTCTTGATCTTCTTTCCAAAATTCTACAACGATTCGGAAGCCGAAGATCAAAATCAACAATACCCCAAACATCAGCCAAGGTTTTTGCTGCGCTTTTTTCTTGAAGAACAACCATGCCATGATGCCAAAACATAGGAAGTAGAAGGCCGATTCGTAAATTTGAGTGGGATGATGAGGAACCGAAGCAATTTCCAAAGGAAGTCGCTCGAAATAAAATCCCCACGGTTTTTCGGTAGGCAATCCAAAAATTTCGGAATTCATTAAATTTCCTAAACGGATCAACGCTCCGGAAAGCGGGATAACGATGGCCAACCGATCGATCCACCAAGCGTATTGATCAATTTTGTACTTGCGAACAAATAACCACAACGCCAAAATGATTCCAATTGCCCCTCCATGGGAAGCCAATCCGCCTTGCTGAATCATCAATATTTCAACGGGGTGGGCAAGGTAATAATCGGGTTCGTAAAACAAACAATGCCCCAAACGCGCCCCAACGATGGTTCCAATTCCAATGTACATCGAGAGTTTGTCGAGCAACTCCACCGAAACATTTTCTTTTTTGAAGATGGGTTTTAAAATTTGATAACTCAAAACAAACCCCAACATGAACAACAAACCGTACCAACGAATGGCAAACCCACCAATGTTGAAAATTTCGGGATCAACGTTCCAATGAACGAATAAACTGACAAAACTCATGGGGCAAAGTTAGTGTTATTTATTCGTTCATCTCTACATTTGCCCCATGAAGTATCTAGGAATCCTTGCATTTGCTTTCATGCTTCTCGGTTGCCGCGATAAAACCCCAAAGCCACCGGTGAATCAACCTCAAAAACCCCAATTGAATTTTGTGGTGGAACAAGATTTCGACGGATCGGATTTTGATTACAACGGAACCAATTTCACCAACGCTGCGGGCAATGTGATGCAGTTTTCCAACCTCAAATACTTGCTTTCCAATTTTATCCTCATCAAAACCGATGGAACCGAAGTGAAATTGGATTCTTCCTATGCCTTCGTGAATTTAAAAACAGGCCGCGACTCCTTTTCATTCCCGAATTTGCCTGCTGGGCAATATACCGGAATGAAGTTTTACATCGGATTGGATTCCGTTGTTAACCACGGCGACCCTAATCGATATTCAACCACACATCCCCTCAGTCCATCCGTAAATCAATTGCATTGGGGATGGAGCGGCGGTTACATCTTTATCTCCATGGAAGGATTGGTTTACGATTCGTTGGGAGTTCCAAAAGGGTTCTCTTATCATCTCGCAAACGACGAAAATTTGCGTCAAATTACTTGTCTTTCTCCCTTTTCGGTGGATTCCGTTTCTAAAAAAGTAGTGCTACGAATGAACGTGGCAGAAATGTTTAAGAATCCACATTTGCACGATTTCCGACGTGAACCCTTAACCACTCACAGCTCCTTCGACGGAGGTTTGTCCAACCGTTTGATGGACAATGCTAAAGATGTTTTCAGCATCAAAAGAATTGAATGATGAAAAGAGGAGTGCTTTGTATTTTTATCCTGATAGCCCTAGCTTCTTGCAGGGATGATGAAGTGATTCGCGGCCCCCTTCAACCCTTTTCTTTGGAATGGCCCGCTCATTTTCCACCCCCTCCGCTTCGAGCCGATAATCCTTTAACCGAACAAGGGGTGGTTCTCGGAAAAAAACTATTCTTCGATCCCATCCTCAGTTCCGATCGAACCCAAAGTTGCGCATCTTGCCATCATCAACCCGATGGATTTACCGACCGTAAAAACGCTTTGAGCAGAGGAGTACTCGGGCAATTGGGAACCCGAAATTCCATGCCGTTGTTCAATTTATTGTTGCACAATAACGGCTTCTTTTGGGATGGAAGGTCCGTAAAACTTCGGGAACAGGCACTTCTTCCCATTCAAGACCATTTGGAAATGAATGAAAATCTTCCCAACGTTGTTTCCAAATTGAACGATATTCGTACCTACCGCCTGATGTTCGATGCTGCGTTTGGTAACAAAGAAATTACCTCTGAGCGAATCGGCTTGGCGTTGGAACAATACATGTATTCCCTGGTTTCCGGCGATTCTAAATTTGACCGCGTACAACGGGGGTTGGATACCTTTTCCATTTCGGAGAAAAAAGGACAGATTTTGTTTAACACGGAATTCAATCCATCTTCCGGAATCAAAGGAGCCGATTGTTTTCATTGCCACGGCGACATCAATTTTACCAATAACGAATACCTGAACAACGGCCTTGATTCGGTTTTTGCCGACAAAGGTCGGGCGTTGGTAACCGGCCGTGTCAACGATGAAGGCAAATTCAAAGTGCCCTCCCTTCGAAACGTAGAAGTTACTGGGCCGTACATGCACGACGGTCGAATGAAAACCTTGGAAGAGGTGGTTGAGCATTACAATTCGGGCATTCGGTTCAGTTCTACATTGGATCCCAATATGCATACGATTCGTCAAGGTTTGCAACTCACCGCAAGTGAAAAACGCGACTTGGTGAATTTCCTAAAAACCCTCACCGATCAAACCTACTTGAACAATCCAAAGTACCGATAAAATGCGAGCGATTCGGGGGTTTCGGCGTATCTTTGCGGCATGGCTGAATATCAACCCCAATCGTTTGAAAAAAAGGTGCAGGAATGGTGGAAGAAAACCAACCTTTACCAAGTAACGGAAGACCCCAATCGCCCTAAATTTTATGTTCTCGATATGTTTCCTTATCCTTCGGGAGCGGGATTGCACGTGGGACACCCATTGGGTTACATCGCTTCCGATATCTACGCCCGATACAAACGTTTGAACGGGTTTAACGTTCTCCACCCCATGGGTTACGACGCGTTTGGTTTACCCGCCGAACAATACGCCATTCAAACGGGGCAGCATCCTGCCATCACCACCGAAACCAACATCGGCCGGTACCGTCAGCAACTGGATCAGCTCGGATTTTCTTTCGATTGGAATCGGGAAGTGCGCACGTGTGAACCCGATTATTACCGTTGGACCCAATGGATTTTCTTGCAAATTTTTCATGCTTATTTCGATCAGAAAGAAAATAAAGCGCGTTCAATCGATCATTTGATTGCACACTTTGAAAACCACGGGAGCGAAGGGAATTCAGGTTTCGGTACCTTGGAGGAAGCGTTTTCAGCAGCCGATTGGAAAAGTTTTTCTTCTGAAAAGAAAGAAGAAGTTCTTCAACATTTCCGATTGACGTACCTCAGCGAAGCCGAGGTAAATTGGTGCCCTGCCTTGGGGACGGTTCTTTCGAATGAAGAGGTCATCAATGGGCGTTCCGAACGCGGAAATCATCCGGTTGAACGGAAAAAGATGCAGCAATGGAGCATGCGCATTTCCGCTTACGCTCCACGTTTATTGGAGAGTTTGGAGGAAATTGAATGGAGCGATTCCATCAAAGAAATGCAACGGTATTGGATTGGAAAATCGGAAGGGGCTTCGGTTCGTTTCCAAGTGAAAGATTCCAATCATCAAATAGAAGTATTTACCACTCGTCCCGATACCATTTTTGGGGTGAGTTTTGTGGTGCTTGCACCCGAACACGAATGGGCGTTGGAACTCACCACTCCCGAGCAAAAAGAATCCGTTGAAGCTTACATCGCAGCTTCGGCTGCCAAAAGCGAAATCGATCGCATGGCCGAAACCAAATCCGTTTCGGGTGTATTCACCGGAAAAACGGTGCTTCATCCGTTTACCGGCCAGGAAGTTCCCATTTGGTTGGCCGATTACGTGTTGGCCGGTTATGGCACCGGCGCCGTGATGGGCGTTCCCGGAGGCGATGAACGCGATTTTCGTTTTGCAAAGCACTTCAATTTGCCGATCATCGCTACCTGCGAAGGGACCGATATCGAAGTTGCAGCGAATCCAAGCAAAGATTCCAAAATCATCAACTCCGATTTTTTGAACGGAATGACCGGTTACGAAGGCATCAAAAAAGCCATCGAAGCCATTGAAGCAAAAGGCATTGGAAAAGGAAAAACCAATTACCGTTTGCGCGATGCCATTTTTTCCCGCCAACGTTATTGGGGAGAACCCATTCCCATCCGTTTCGAGAACGGAGTTCCCCATCCGCTCGAAGCTTCCGAATTACCACTTATTCTCCCTGAAATTGACGCATTTCTTCCAACCGAAGATGGTCAGCCTCCCCTCGCTCGAGCCGAAAATTGGGCATTCGATGCGAACACCATGCCTGGATGGGCAGGGTCGTCGTGGTATTTCCTTCGTTACATGGATCCGAAGAATGCCAACGCCCTCGTTGATCCAGAAAAATTGGCGTATTGGGGTCAGGTAGATTTGTATTTAGGCGGTTCAGAACACGCAACCGGACACTTGTTGTACGCCCGTTTTTGGACCAAATTCTTGCACGATATGGGCATTGTTCCCTTTGATGAACCCTTCAAAAAGCTCATCAACCAAGGAATGATTCAAGGGGTGAGTCAGTTGGTGTACCGAATTCCCGGAGAGCTTACGTTTGTTAGTTCCGAGCTGAAAGACGAGTACAATGCAGACCCCATGCACGTTGAAATTGCATTGACCGACAACCAAATCTTGGATGTTGAAGGTTTTAAACAGTGGCGTCCGGATTTGGCATCTGCGAAGTTTATTCCAGAAAACGGACCCATTCGAACCGACTCGGTGGTAGAAAAAATGTCGAAGAGCAAGTTCAATGTGGTGAATCCCGACGATATTGTGGCCCAATACGGAGCCGATACGCTTCGCTTGTACGAAATGTTTTTGGGCCCCATCGAAATGTCGAAACCTTGGGATACCAAAGGAATTGAAGGCGTTTACCGTTTCTTGAAAAAGTATTGGAGATTGTTTCACGGCATGGAAGGCGTTTTCACAGTAACCGATGAGGCTCCAACCGAAGCCGAATTGAAAACGCTTCACAAAACCATCAAAAAAATTACCGAAGATATTGAGCGATTCAGTTACAATACCAGCGTAGCCGCCTTCATGATTGCCACCAATGAATTGGGCGAGCAAAACTGCCGTAAACGTTCGGTATTGGAGCCATTAACCATTTTGTTGGCCCCATTTGCCCCTCATATTGCGGAGCGTTTGTGGCATTTGTTGGGGCACCCAGAAAGCGTACATCAGCAAACCTGGCCGAAATTCGAATCCAAATATTTGGAAGAAAGCAACGTTCTGTATCCCATCATGATCAACGGAAAGAAACGAGCAGAACTTTTGGTGGGCAAAGACGTTACCAAAGAAGCCGCTCGCGATTTGGCTTTGGCGTTGCCCGAAGTTCAAAAATGGACCGAAGGAAATGCTCCCAAAAACGTGATCGTAGTTCCTGGAAAAATCATCAATATTGTACTCTAATGGGCACTCCTGTAAAACCATACCCCACCCAAGACGGAACCAAAAAACAACAGGTTTCCGATATGTTCGATCACATTTCCCCCAAGTACGATTTATTGAATCGACTTCTTTCCTTTGGAATTGATATTTCTTGGAGAAAGAAAGCCATTAAAGAAGTGATGAACGGTCAGCCTTCCAGCATTTTAGATATGGCTACCGGCACCGCCGATTTGGCCATTGCGGCCGGAAAAGAAAATCGTGCGAAAGAAATTGTTGGAATCGATTTGAGCGAAGGAATGTTGCAATTCGGACGGGTGAAAGTTCAAAAAGAAGGACTTTCGACCATCATTCGGTTGGAACAAGGCGATAGCGAAAACATCCATTATCCGAATGAAACATTTGATGTAGCCATGGTTGCCTTTGGGGTGCGCAACTTTGAAAACCTGGAAAAAGGATTGTCGGAATTGTTGCGCGTTTTGAAGCCAGGAGGGAAATTGGTGGTTTTAGAATTCAGTAAACCTACGGTTTTCCCGGTTAAACAACTGTTTGGGTTTTATTCCAGATTTATTTTACCAACCGTGGGAAAATTGATCTCCAAAGATGAATCGGCCTATGCTTATCTGCCAGAAAGCGTTCAAGCTTTCCCAGAAGGCCAAAACTTTTTAAACATCATGAACAAAGTCGGATTTCGTGAAAATCAACAAAATCGACTTACCTTTGGAATAAGTACCCTTTACATCGGTAAAAAATGAAAAAAATAATCCTTTTCACCCTTTTCATCTTCGGTAGTATTGCCGTTTTTTCTCAGACCAATGCCCAACAAAACAATCCGAAATACGACGATGGTTTGTTGCATTGGGGTTTTCACTTCGGATTCAATACTTCGGTATTGCAACCAACTTTTAGTGCTGGTTTCGCAAAAAACGACACCCTTTTGTCCATCGAGCCCGATCATCGTCCCGGATTTCAGTTTGGGGTAGTTTCTGAAGTTCGATTGAATGATGCATTCACGGCCCGCTTTATTCCGTCGTTGAATTTCATCAACCGCGGCATGTTCTACAACTTCGCCAACCCGGCCATGAATGCCAATAAGCAGTTGGAAACCATCGATCTGTCTTTTCCCGTTTCTTTGAAATACCGTGGCAATCGCGTTGGGAATTACCGCATTTACACCATTGCAGGTGGCAGTTTCAACATCGATATGTCGAGCGAGGAACGGGTGCGGGATGAAATCGATCGTTTGAAAATTACGCGACAGAACATCGGCATTGAATACGGTTTAGGTTTCGATTTTTATTTCCCTTATTTCAAGTTGTCACCGGAAATCAAGGTTCAACAATTGATGGGGGATATTTTGGTTCCAGAAAACCATGTTTACAGTTCTTCCTTAAGCAAATTAGGAGCAAGAACCATCTTCCTAACGTTTATTTTCCAATAATCATGATTGCGTTCATCACTGGCGCTTCTTCGGGAATTGGCCGAGCATCCGCTTTGAAATTAGCCGCGCTCGGTTACGATTGCATTGTATGCGGACGTCGCGAGGAGCGGCTCATCTCCCTTCAACATCAAATTGAAAGCCTTGGCCGAAAAGCCATGGTGTTGGTTTTTGATGTGGCATCGGAAAGCCAAGTTCAAGATGCTTGGAATTCCCTTCCCGCCGATTGGCAAAACGTGGATGTTCTCGTCAATAATGCCGGCGGTGCACACGGATTGGAGCCCATCCATCAAGGATCAACCACCGATTGGGTGGCCATGATTGATTCAAATTTAAAAGGATTGCTTTTGGTATCTAAGCCCATCATGGAAATGATGGTGAGTCGGAACCAAGGACACATCATCAACATCACCTCCATCGCTGGAAAAGAAGTTTATCCGAATGGAAATGTGTATTGCGGTGTGAAACACGCTGCCGATGCCATTACGCGCGGAATGCGGGCCGATTTGTATCCCCATGGCATCAAAGTGAGTTCCATCGCTCCCGGTTTGGTAGAGACGGAATTCAGCTTGGTACGATTCAAAGGCGATGAGGAACGTGCCCAGAAAGTGTACGATGGATTTGAGCCCCTCACGGCCGAGGATATCGCCGAAACGTTGGGATATGTGGTGAGCGCACCCGATCACGTGGTGATTGCCGACGTAGTTATTTTCCCGAAAGCCCAAGGAAGTAGTCAGTTAGTAAAGCGACTTTCATGATTCAACCGGTTTGTTCCGATAAAACCATTGCGTTTTACACCTTGGGGTGCAAGTTGAATTTTTCAGAAACCAGTGGAATTGCTCGAACTTTTATCGAGAATGGATACAAAAAGGTTGATTTTGATCTTGGCGCCGATGTGGTGGTGATCAACACCTGTTCCGTTACCGATCAAGCCGATAAAAAATGCAGGAACATTGTTCGCCAAGCGAAGCGCCTTTCTCCCAATGCTTTTGTGGCCGTAATTGGCTGCTATGCTCAACTCAAACCCGAAGAAATTTCGAAGATTGAAGGGGTAAATTTGGTGCTTGGGGCAGGGGAGAAGTTCAATCTTTTACAACATGTTGAAGCATTGAGTTCGGACCCTGTTCAAGGGAAGGTGCTCGATTCCAAGATTGAATCGGTAAAAGAGTTTGTGCCTTCTTATTCCTGGGGCGATCGTACCCGTACGTTTTTGAAGGTTCAAGATGGTTGCAATTACCATTGTGCGTTTTGTACCATTCCTCTTGCGCGCGGAAACAGCCGAAGTTCAAGCATTGAAAGCGTGGTGGAGCAAGCGCGCGAAATTGCAGCAAAAGGAGTGAAAGAAATCGTTCTCACCGGAGTGAACATTGGCGATTTTGGATTGAATGGAGAGGTGGGCGAGCGCAACAGGGTTTACGGAACCTTTTTCGATTTGGTGAAAGCGCTCGAAGAAGTGGAAGGCATTGATCGTTTTCGCATTTCCAGCATTGAACCCAACTTGCTGAAGGAGGAAATCATCGATTGGTTGAGCGATTCCAAGAAATTTGTCCCTCATTTCCACTTGCCCTTGCAAAGCGGAAGCGATATTATTTTGAAGAAGATGCACCGTCGTTACAAAACAGCCTTGTACCGCTCGCGCATCGAACAGATCAAAGAAAAGATGCCTAATGCGTGCATTGGCGTTGACGTGATTACTGGATTTCCAGGTGAATCGGAAGCGGAATTTCGAGCGACTTTTGATTTTCTTCATAGCTTGCCCATCGGCTACATTCATGCTTTTACGTTCTCGGAAAGGGCCAATACCGAAGCTGCGGATTTGCCGGAATCTGTGCCATATCCCATTCGGGAAGAGCGAACCCGGCAATTGCAATCGCTCAGCGAAAAAAAGAAACGGGCTTTTTACGAAAGTCAGAAAGGAAGTAGAAAAACCATTTTGGTTGAACACGAAGTGAAAAACGGGTTCCGTTTCGGATTTACAGAAAATTACATCAAAGTGCAAGTGCCAGAGGAAAAGTCGGTTGCTAATTCGTTAATGTTGGTCAATTTGGACAATTTGCTTCCAGAAACCCTCTACGCGTTTAACGGGAATTGATTCTTTTTGAATATCTTTGCGCAAAATTCTACAATTATGCAGAACACCTATAATCAACAGTTGCAAAGCTGGATTCATGAAGAAAAGGTAGCCAACGAAATTTCTTTTTTGGTGAATCAACTATCGTTGGAAAAATCGGTTGAGGTCATCATGTTGCGCAAGCAATTGATGAACCGCGCTTCAACCAACATCATCAATCGCCATCACGAGGCGGCTAAAGTTATGGGAGAAGTGTTCAACATGGACGATTCTTTGGTGCTTTTAAAGGAGATGATGAATGCCGACCTTTCTCCAGCCCGTATTGATTTGGGACGATTGTTGGCAGAATGGAATGCAGAAAAAGGACAATTCTCTTCGGTGAAATCGTTCATCGGTTCAAAATTAGCTGGATGCATTGAAGCCGATAACAACAAGATGACTCCAAAAGATGTGGTGTTGTACGGATTTGGTCGCATTGGCCGTTTGATGGCTCGCGAGCTGATTTATCAGGCCGGAAACGGAACGCAGCTTCGTTTGCGCGCTATCGTTACCCGTGGAAATTCGGAGAATGAAATTTCAAAGCGCGCTGAATTGCTCCGCACCGATTCCATTCACGGGAAATTCCAAGGGGCCATCGTTGAAGATTACGCCAATCGTTGCTTGATCGTGAACGGACACCGCATTGAAATGATTGATGCTCGCAACCCCATGGAAATTGACTATACCCAATACGGCATTGAAAATGCATTGTTGGTGGATAATACCGGTGTTTGGCGTGATGCTGAAGGTTTGGGTCAACACTTGAAAGCCAAAGGAATTGACAAAGTGTTGTTAACTGCTCCAGGAAAAGGAGATATCCCAAACGTGGTTTATGGTGTAAATCATGAAACCATCAATTTAAACGATAAAATTTTCTCTGCAGCTTCTTGTACCACCAACGCCATTGTTCCTGTTTTGAAAGTGGTGAACGATGTATTTGGTTTGGAAGTAGGGCACGTAGAAACCATTCACTCGTACACCAACGATCAGAATTTGATCGATAACTACCACAAAAGCAATCGCCGTGGCCGCGCAGCTACGTTGAACATGGTTATTACCGAAACCGGTGCCGGTTCTGCTGTTGCGAAAGCACTTCCTGAATTGAAAGGTAAAATTACCGGTAACTCCATTCGTGTTCCAACCCCAGACGGATCTTTGGCTGTTTTGAGTTTAACCTTGAATACCCATGTTACCAAGGAATCCCTCAATGAAGCGCTTCGAAAAGCCAGTTTAAAGGGTGGTTTGGTTGAACAAATCGAATTCAGCTTGAACAACGAATTGGTTTCTTCCGATATCATTGGAAATGTACACGCTTCCATCGTTGATGGACCAGCAACCATTGTACAGCCGAATGGTAAAGGAGCCATCGTTTACGTTTGGTACGATAACGAGTACGGTTACACCCGTCAAGTGATGCGTTTGGCAAAGTACTTGGGCGATGTGATCCGCTTTACTTATTATTGATCGATCCAAGAATCCACAAAAAAGCCCCGAAAATTTTCGGGGCTTTTTTTATGATGGGAATCATCATAAATTTCCTTTAACGGAAAGCGTTCCCCTCACTTTGGTGAAGGTGTATTTGGTGAAATCTCGGTTGGATTCCAATCCATCTGCCATGATGATTTGGTTGGATCTGCGAACCGTTACCGCACCGTTGGTGGCCAGTCGATCTTGGCTTTCATCGAGAATGAGGTGGTCGGTAAGGAGGGTGTCGCCATCCGAATTGATGACCTGAACATCTCCTTTTACGTTCATGAGGCCAGTCTTAGAGTCGAGTGTGGCATATTTCCCCGTTAGGGTAGAGGTTTTCTTCCCGTTCGAATCGAAAAAGTGAGCGGTAACCCCTTTGGGTAGGGTAGTTTTGTAATCGGTCTGATCCCATTTTCGAATCATTTCTGGAGCAACAACTTCTACCCGAACCACACCCGAGTCGGAATAGTTCACCACCACATTTTTTGCTTTTTCGGCCAGCCAATCGACCTTATTGGTGAAGGGCGCCAACTCATCTGGGGAATTTTTACAACCCAGAAAGAGCAATAAAAAAGCGGAATAAATTCCGCTTTGGTAGGTTTTTAGAAACATGAATTACTTCACGTTTATCAGTTCTACATCGAAGATCAAGGTAGCATTGGGTGGAATTACGCCACCTGCGCCTGCTGAGCCATAACCCAAGCTGGAAGGGATGATCAGGCGCATTTTGTCGCCAACTTTCATCAATCCAATTCCCTCGTCCCAGCCTTTGATTACGTAACCTTGTCCCAATGGGAAGTCGATGGGTTCGCCACGCTCTACGGAAGAGTCGAATTTCTTCCCACAGTTTCCATTTTCGGAAAGGTATCCGGTGTAATGAACCGAAACGGTTTTACCGGCTTCAGCTTTTGCTCCATTTCCAGATTCTAATACGATGTATTCTAAACCGGAAGCGGTTTTTTGAGCTTTTTTCCCATCTACATTGAATGGAGTAGCTTTTGGGGTAGCTTTAAAATCGATCAATTCTACTTCAAAGCAAAGGGTAGCATTCGGTGGAATGGCATCGCCTGCCCCACGTGGACCATAACCCAATTCGGAAGGAATGATCAAGGTGGCTTTATCGCCTTTTCCTAAAAGAGCAATTCCCTCGTCCCAACCTGGAATAACTTGACCAACGCCCAATTGGAAACTGAAGGGAGTTCCGCGATCTACGGAAGAGTCGAATTTTTTGCCTTTTTGGCCATTCTCGTACAAATAACCGGTGTAATGAACGGTTACTTTATCGCCAGCCGATGGTTTTTCTTTACCATTTTGGCTTTGGAATTGAACTTTTAAGCCACTTGTTGTGGTCATTTCTTTGGGTTGTTCCATTGTTTTTTTGGTGTTGCCTTTTTGAGCGCATGCAACCGTGGAGAAAGCCAGAGTTGCAGCAAGAATGATGGTTTTATTCATGATGGTTTCAATGTTTTTCAAAAATAGGGGAAAACAAGGAAACGGGATAATTAAAAATTAGTTGCCTTCGATGATTTTAAATAAATCGTCGAGTTTTGGGGTAAGGATGATTTCCGTTCTGCGGTTGAGTTTGCGTGCGGCCTCTGTTTTTGCAGGGTCGATGGGCGAGAATTGGCCGCGACCGCTAGCTGTAATCCGATTCGGATCGATGGAAGTTCCCTCGGTTAAAATTCGAGTGATGGTTGTAGCACGCAAAACCGATAAATCCCAGTTGTCTTTTACTTGCCCACTTCCGGTGTAAGGCACGTTATCGGTATGTCCTTCAACGGCAATGTTGATGTCTTGGTTCGCTTCCAAAACTTTAGCCAATTTGGCGATGGCTTCTTTCCCTTTGGGATCAATTTCGCGGGAGCCCGATTTGAACAAGAGTTGTTCGCTCAACGAAACATACACTTTTCCATTTTTCTGAATCACTTCCAATCCGCTTCCCTTGAATCCGGTTAAAGCAGCTGCTACCTTGTTTTGAAGCGAATTAACGATGGAATCTTTCCGGTCGAGGATGTCTTGCAATTCTTGCACTTTGGCTTCACGCTCCTCCAATTTTTTGCGGGTATCTTCGTTTTGAGCAGCAAGGACATTCAAGTTTTTTTCTTTGGCAGAAAGTTCTTGGCGCAATTTCTCCAATTCAGCTTTTTGTTGCGCCAATTCTTGTTTTTGCTCATCAATGCGAGCCTGAAGTCGTTGATTTTCATTCAAGTTGGCATTGAGAATGCGGTCGTTGGTTTTCGACAACTCCTCCATCCGCTTCTTGTTTTGCTCGTCGAGCATCATGTACTGCCGAAGGGAAGCTCCAAGGTTGGTGGTGTCTTTCAATAAGATTTCTCTTTCCTTTTTCAGTTTAGATTGTTCCTCATTCAAGGCTGATTGTTCCCCTTGCAATTTTTTCTTGTCGGTATTGCACCGTTCCAAATTGGTTTCTGCAGCTTTTCGTTTTGAAACTTCATCTTCAAACTTCCGCTGAGGAACACAAGAAGCCGCACCGATGAGGGCTGCAACGATTAGAAATTTGTTCATTTGCAAGGATTTAACCCCGCGAAATTAGAATTCGAATGGCGTGTATGGGTATTTTACTTCCCAGCTTTTATGCACAGCGTCCACAATTGTAGACCTTAGTCCATTGAGATTGACTTTATCCACAGCCGAAACGAAAATAACATCGCCTCCTTTGCTCATCCAGGTCTTTTTCAAGGATTGCAGGGTTGGACGTTCTTCGGAAAAGTTAACCACATCGTAATCGGGTACCTCTTCATCGCTCAGGTCGTGCACCCGATCGATTTTATTGAAGACCAAGATTTCTTTTTTATCGGTGGCTTTGATGGATTGCAGGGTTTCCCGAACCACGGTGATGTGCTCCTCGAAATTGGGGTGACTCAGGTCTACCACGTGAAGAAGGATATCGGCTTCCCGCACTTCGTCTAAGGTGCTTTTAAAGCTTTCGACCAAATGGTGCGGGAGCTTACGAATAAATCCTACGGTGTCGGAAAGCAAAAACGGTACGCGGTCAATCACCACTTTTCGAACGGTCGTGTCGAGCGTAGCGAATAACTTATTTTCAGCAAAAACTTCCGATTTCGCTAAGAGATTCATCAGGGTACTTTTCCCAACGTTGGTGTAACCCACCAACGCAACTCGAATTTGTTTGTTTCGTGTTTTGCGTTGGGTTTCCATTTGCTTGTCGATTTCTTTGAGTTTTTCTTTCAGCAAAGAAATTCGATTGCGAATGGCCCTTCGGTCGGTTTCAATTTCCTTTTCACCAGGGCCTTTCATGCCAATTCCCCCTTTTTGTTTGGAAAGGTGGGTCCACATTCGGGTGAGGCGGGGAAGGAGGTATTGGTTTTGCGCCAATTCTACTTGGGTTCTACTTTGAGCCGTTTGGGCGCGTCTTGCGAAAATATCTAAAATCAAGTGTGATCGATCGAGGATTTTGATTTCGCGTTGAAAGGCCGCTTCAATATTCCTCAATTGGGTAGGCGAAAGCTCATCATCGAAAATAACAATGTCGATCTTCTCCTCATTCGCAAAATCAACAATTTCCTGAAGTTTTCCCGGGCCGATGAAGGTTCTCGGGTCGGTATGGTCTAATTTTTGGGTGAAACGGCGAACATTTTTGGCCCCAGCCGTTGAAGCTAAAAATTCCAACTCATCCAAGTATTCGGTGGCTTGTTCTACCGTTTGTTGGCGGGTGATGGCGGCCACCAGAATGCAAGTTTCTTGCTCTTTGGCGGTGTTGTATGGTTTTGAATTTAACACTTAAAGCCCCAATTCCTTTCTCTGAGCGTCTTCAATCAACGAAGGCGCATCAATCATCATGTCGCGGCCGGCGTTGTTTTTCGGGAAAGCGATGTAATCGCGAATCGAATCGGTTCCGCCGAACATGGCGCACAAACGGTCGAAGCCCAACGCAATTCCGCCGTGAGGAGGTGCGCCATATTGGAAGGCTCCCAACAAAAATCCAAATTGTGCTTGGGCTTGTTCGGGGGAGAATCCCAATAAATCGAACATTTTCGATTGAAGTGCAGCATCGTGAATTCGAATGGAACCGCCACCAATTTCTACTCCATTGATCACCAAATCATAGGCATTGGCTCTAACCTTTCCGGGTTCGGTTTCCAAAAGTTCAAGATCTTCTGCTTTGGGAGAAGTGAACGGATGGTGGATGGCATGGTAACGGGCAGATTCCTCGTCCCACTCCAACAAAGGAAAGTCGATCACCCACAACGGACGGTATTCTTGGGTATTTCGGAGGCCCAATCGGGTTCCCATTTCCAAGCGCAATTCGCTCATGGCTTTTCGTACGGGCGTTGAGGCACCGCTGAGCACCAGAATTAGATCGCCCGGTTTGGCGTTCATTGCTTCGGCCCAGGTTTTTAACACATCTTCCGAATAAAATTTATCTACCGATGATTTCAAGCTTCCATCTTCGTTGAAGCGCACGTAAACCAATCCCTTCATGCCGATTTGTGGGCGCTTCACCCACTCGGTCAATTCATCAATTTGCTTTCGGGTAAAGGAGTTCGCTCCGGTGGCACAAATTCCAACCACGCTTTCAGCTTCTTCAAAAATGGGGAATCCGTGGCCCTTTACCAGGGTGTCTAGGTCGTGAATACGGAGGTCGAAACGGGTATCGGGTTTGTCGTTCCCGTAGAATTTCCAGGCATCTGCAAAAGTCATTCGGGGAAAAGATTCCAAGGTAATCCCTTTTACGTCTTGGAATAGCCGACGGGTGAGTCCTTCAAAGGTGTTGAGGATATCTTCTTGATGAACGAAGGCCATTTCGCAGTCGAGTTGGGTAAACTCCGGTTGTCGGTCGGCCCGAAGGTCTTCGTCCCGGAAACAACGAACGATTTGGAAATATTTGTCGTAACCGCCCACCATCAAAATTTGCTTGAAGGTTTGGGGCGATTGGGGAAGGGCGTAAAATTGTTTTTCGTGCATGCGGGATGGAACCACGAAATCGCGGGCCCCTTCCGGAGTAGATTTGATGAGGTAGGGAGTTTCGATTTCTAAGAACTCCAGTTCATCCATGAATTTTCGGGTGGTTTGCAATAGCTTGTGGCGAAGCAAAAGGTTGTTTTTCAATGGATTTCTGCGCAAGTCGAGGTAGCGGTATTTCATGCGCAATTCATCTCCTCCGTCGGTTTCGTCTTCAATGGTGAAGGGAGGAATTTCGGAACTGTTGAGGATGTTGATTTCGGAAAGCAGGAGTTCTACTTCTCCGGTAGGCATTTTCGGATTTTTTGCTTCCCGTTCAATAACGGTTCCAGAAACTTGTACCACGTATTCACGTCCGAGGCTTCGGGCGATGGATTTTAGGTTTTCGGAAGAGTTTTCATTGAGGATCAATTGGGTCATTCCGTAACGATCACGAAGGTCGATCCAAATCATGGCGCCTTTGTCGCGCACGCGCTGCACCCAACCGGCGAGGGTAACTTCTTGTTGAATATGGGAGAGGCGGAGGTCGCCGCACGTATGGGTTCGAAACATGGTTATTTTTTTGCAAAATTACGAAAAGAAAGGGATGGTTGGGGTGGATGGGAGGGGTAGAATTTTGCAGATGGTTGGAGGGATGTTTTTTTATATTTAGTGGTGGACTCGGTAAATTCCTCGCTTTGCTCATCGAGTACCAAAATAGCGATGCAAATTGAAATTAGTTTTCGTTTTTATGTGAGGTATTTGGCTATTTTGTTTTGTTTTTATCGCAAGAGGTTGTTGGAAACTAGGGCTACCCTTTGTTAACCTCATGGAACGCCTTTTGGCGCAAACGGGGGCTACCGCCCCCTACCCAAGTGTAATTTACAGATTTTTCTGCAGCTAGTCGTATTGAAACGTTTATATCCGTTTATAAACGTTTAAAAACGGATAAATCTTTGACATTGAAGTAGAAAAAATTTAGCTGTGTGCATGGGGAGGTCCCGAAGCATTTCGGGATAAAATGCGTGGTCCTTGAGCTCGTCGAAAGGTGGCGGCCCCCTGGGGAAACGGCGTTTTTTTTTTGCAAATTATTTACCGTATTTCATCCAATCCCAAATCCCAAAATCGGGAAACGTCTATATTTGTTGGTCCCGATTTATCTGACATATTCAGGTACTTGGGATAAATACTTAAATTTTCTTCGCCCTTCCCCTTCGAGGTCCTTAGGGAGCGGGCAAGTTCGGTGCGGGAGGCTCTCAAGGCACAGAACCTTTTCCCATGAATTGGATGATATTCTGTATTGAATAAATATACAAATTGCCATTTTAATTTTTACATTTGTAGCCATTAAAAAATGGCAATGAAATCGATTTTCACCCTCCTGCTCGCTGCGCTCGCTTTCGCAGCCACCGCACAACCGCAAAAGATCCACTACCAAGCCGTAGCCGTGGGCGCAAACGGAAAACCCATCAAAAACAGCACCGTGGGTTTGCGCTTATCGGTACTCGATAGCTTGCCCACCGGCAGCACCCTTTACACCGAAACCCAGGCGGCAAGCACCGACGCTTCGGGGCAATTCTCGATCTACTTGGGTGGTGGAACGGCCACGGCAGGAACGTTCGCCAACATTCCTTGGGCGAACGGAAACGATAAATTTTTGAAGGTAGAAATGGACGCCCAAGGGGGTAGCAACTACCAAGCCATGGGCACCACCCAACTCGTGAGCGTGCCGTATGCGATGGCTGCGGGAAGTTTGAGAGAAGGTGCTTTGTTGTACGGCAACAACGGACAACAATACCAATTAACCATTGGAGCCAACGGCCCAGCGTGGACGTGTTTTCCACCGGTTACAGTGGCCAATGCTGGTGCCGACCAACTGAACGTTTGCGCAAGCTCGGTAAACCTTGCGGGCAACACACCCAGCAATGGAACGGCTGCATGGAGCATTATTAGTGGAACTGGCGGAAGTTTGGGAACACCCAACGCAGCAACCACCACATTCAACGGAACCCGCGGAAATTCCTATTCTCTGCGCTACAACATTACCAATGCGTGCGGCAGCAGTGCCGATACCCTTCAAATTTCGTTTGCATTGCCAGCAACCATTGCCACTGCCGGCCCCGACCAACTTTTCCTTTCAGGCACCACGGCTACCCTCGCAGCCAACACCCCCGCCGCGGGAGAAACGGGAGCTTGGAGAATGGTTGCTGGTAGCGGCGGAAGTTTGAGTGCCAGCAACAACCCCATGGCTACGTTTACCAAAGGCACCGATAGCGCTTACACCTTGATTTGGACGATTACCGGACCCTGCGGCAGCACTAGTGATACGGTGAATTTACGATTTCCTGCCCCGGTTGGAACCGCCTGTGGCCAAGCCGTAACCTACGCCGGTGAGAGTTATCCCACGGTTCAAATTGGTACGCAATGTTGGTTTGCGAAGAACTTGAATGTGGGCACCATAATTTCTGGCACAAGCGACCAAACGAATAACAGTACGATGGAAAAATACTGCTACAACAACGACCCTGCGAACTGCACTACTTATGGCGGCTTGTACCAATGGGCGGAAGCGGTTCAGTACCAAAACGGGGCGAGCAATACCACTTCTCCCAACCCCGCATTTACAGGCAATGTAAGGGGCATTTGCCCCACGGGTTGGCACTTGCCCAGTGATGCGGAATATTGTACGCTGACAACGTTCTTAGATGCAACAGTGAACTGCGGATCGACTGGATTTAGTGGAACCGATGCTGGTGGTAAAATAAAGTCTATCAGTGGCTTATGGAATTCTCCAAACACGGGAGTTACGAACAGCAGCGGATTTTCCGCCCTGCCAGGCGGACATCGCACGACTAATGGAACCTTCGGCAGCTTAGGGGTCAACACCACCTTCTGGTCGTCCTCCGAGTCGTCCTCCACCATTGCTATCCTTCGCAATTTGTACTATGGCAATTCAAATATCTTCCGGGGCAACAGCAATAAGGGCAACGGTTTTTCGGCTCGCTGCACCCAGGACTAACAGGTAAGGGGACCTCGAGTGAATTGAACGTAGTGAGATTAATATCGAGAAGAAAATCGGCGCCCTCTCGATAATTTCCCAACATTCGTTGGGAACACTCGAGGAGCGCTATGTTGCCCGAGTGGTTCGCCCGAAGGGAGAATTGTACAGAGAGGAACACTCGAGGAGCGCCGTACTTTTCCCCAACAAAAAGCCCCGGCATTCGTCGGGGCTTTTTGTAAATGAAAAGGGAAAGTAATTATCCCAAGTAACTCTTCAACATTTTGCTGCGGCTGGTGTGGCGCAAACGCTTCAGCGCTTTGTCTTTGATTTGACGTACGCGCTCGCGGGTAAGGTCGAATCGTTCGCCGATGTCTTCCAAACTCAAACCGTGATCAACGCCAATGCCGAAATACAATTTCACCACTTCGCGCTGGCGGTCGGTGAGGGTAGCTAATGAGCGCTCGATTTCGTTGGCCAGCGATTCGTGCATCAAGCCTTCGTCGGCAATTTCTGCATCTTCGTTCACCAAAACATCCAACAAGGTATTTTCTTCTCCTTGAACGAACGGGGCGTGCATGGATACATGGCGACCACTGATGTTCAACGTATTTTCTACTTCATCCGAAGAAATATCCAACAAAGCGGCCAATTCTTCTACCGATGGATCGCGCTCAAATTCCTGTTCCAATTGAGAGAACGCTTTGGAAATTTTATTCAATGATCCAACCCGATTCAAAGGCAAACGAACGATACGGCTGTGTTCGGCCAACGCTTGAAGAATGGACTGACGAATCCACCAAACGGCGTAAGAGATAAATTTAAATCCACGCGTTTCGTCGAAACGTTTCGCAGCTTTGATCAATCCTAAGTTTCCTTCGTTGATCAAATCACTAAGCGTTAACCCTTGGTTTTGGTATTGTTTCGCAACCGAAACCACAAATCGAAGGTTTGCTTTTGTCAAACGCTCCAAAGCGGCTTGGTCTCCTTCCCGAATGCGTCGCGCCAATTCTTCCTCCTGTTCCGGAGTAATCAAATCAACTTTACCAATTTCTTGAAGGTATTTTTCCAAGGATTGGCTTTCGCGATTGGTGATGGATTTCGTGATTTTTAACTGCCTCATAATTTATTTTGATGTTCAGGGAAAACCATAGGCATCCCAATTAAGTTGCAAAAATAAGAAAAACCTTCCTTTTTATTCGCTTTTTTTTAGGGCTTCTTTGCCTTTTCTTTAAAACCCTTTTCCCTTCCTTTCGTTTTAACCTTATGCAGAAAGATGTAGCGTCTGAAAATAAAGAAGCCAATTCCCTTTATTACCACGGTGAAGCCAAGTTTTCACCCATTCCCATGACCGTTTCTTCCCCGGTGATCAAAGCCACCGACAAAGGGAAAATTCGTGCCAATGCCGTACAAAGCATGATGGAACATGCTCAACAACAAATGGATCTTCTGCGAAAACAGGCCCAATTGATCATGGATCAAGTAGCCGAAATTGAGCAGCGCATGAAGCTTTCTGAAGAAATTTATGCCGCCGATTTGTCGTTCGAGCCCGTTGTTGGTCAAACTTATCACTTGTATGAACGTGAAAACGGGAAAAAATTTGTTTCCATTGTGGGCCCCACCGAATGGGGAAGGTCTAAAACCGATTTGGTCCACCTCGCTACCGTACTTCTTCTAGCCGATAAATCTTGGAGCTTCGTGAAAAATTCAGAGAAATGAAGTAACTTCGTTTCCTATTTTTAACCCATGAGTCATCGGAATTTAGTCATCATCCCAACCTACAAAGAGCGGGAGAATATCGAAAAGATTTTGAGAAAAGTCTTCTCCCTATCCCTCCCATTTCATGTTTTGGTGGTCGATGACAATTCTCCAGATGGCACCCAAGATATTGTTCGTGCGCTCCAATTGGAATTTCCCGAACAACTTCATTTGTACCCCCGCGCCGGAAAATTGGGATTAGGAACGGCCTACCTCGAAGGGTTTGCCTGGGCCTTGAAACACCATTACGATTTCGTTTTCGAAATGGATGCCGATTTTTCCCACAATCCCGACGATCTTTTGCGCTTGTACCACGCTTGCGCCGTTGAAGGGAACGATTTAGCCGTTGGCTCAAGGTACGTTACCGGTGTGAACGTGGTGAATTGGCCCATGAGTCGTGTTATGTTGAGTTTCTTCGCATCGAAATACGTGAAATTCATCACCGGTATGCCGGTAAACGACGCCACAGCCGGGTTCATGTGCTATTCATCAACTTTGCTCAAAAGCATTCAATTCAATAAAGTGAAGTTTGTGGGGTATGCTTTTCAAATTGAAATGAAATTCACCGCTTGGGTGAAGAAATTTAAAATGGTAGAAGTCCCCATCATTTTTACCGATCGCACCGAGGGCCAAAGCAAGATGAGCAAAGGAATCATTCGCGAAGCCGCTTTTGGCGTGATTTCTTTGAAACTCCGTTCCATTTTCGGAAAATTTTAATTCATGCGTACGCTCATTACCAACATTGGATTCTTAACCCAGGTGGAAGAATCGGACATTTCATGCAGAAAAGGTGCAGAGATGAAGCATCTTCCCGTTTTAGAAAATGCTTTTTTGTTGATGGAAGATGGGAAATACCTCGATTACGGGTCCATGGCTGATGCCCCTGAGCGGGCCGATGAGATGATTGATGCGCAAGGGGGCGCCGTGCTTCCCGGCTGGACCGATTCCCATACCCATTTGGTGTATGCAGGGAGTAGGGAATTGGAGTACCGCGACAAAATTTTGGGATTAACCTACGAACAAATTGCTGCCAACGGAGGCGGAATTTTAAATTCGGCCAAACGCTTGCAGCAAACTTCGGAAGCGGAATTGCTGGATCAAGCGTGGGCGAGATTGCAAGAAATTCGCGGTTTTGGAACGTGTGCGGTGGAAATCAAATCGGGATACGGGCTTACCGTGGCCGATGAATTGAAAATGTTGCGGGTAGCCCGTACCTTGAAGGAACAGGGCGATCTCACGGTGAAAACAACTTTGTTGGGGGCTCACGCCCTGCCCGTGGAGTTCAAAGAAAATCGGAAAGCCTACATCGACTCGGTGGTAGATCAGATGATTCCTCAAGCGGCGGCCGAAGGGCTAGCCGACTATTGCGATGTGTTCTGCGACCGTGGATTTTTTACCGTTGAAGAAACCGATCGAATTTTGGATGCGGGATTAAAATACGGATTGAAGCCCAAGATTCACGCCAATGAGTTGGATTACAGCGGCGGAATTCAGGTAGGCGTGAAGCACGGTGCCATTTCGGTGGATCATTTGGAGTTTACGGGAGCGGAAGAAATGGACGTGTTGTTGCATTCGAACACCATGCCCACCCTTTTGCCATCTACCGCTTTTTTCTTGGGTTTGCATTACCCGCCCGCCCGAAAAATGATCGATGCCGGTTTGCCCGTTTCCCTGGCAACCGATTACAATCCAGGAAGTTCACCCAGCGGGAACTTCCCGTTTATTTTGTCGTTGGCCTGCATCCAAATGCGGATGCTGCCCGAAGAAGCCATCAATGCGGCAACCATCAATGCAGCATACGCTTTGGAATTGCAAAATCAATTGGGCAAAATCAAAAAAGGACTTCCAGCAAATTGTTTCATCACCAAAAAAATACCATCGTTGAGTTACCTTCCTTATTCTTTCGGAAGTAACTTGATCGTCAAAACCATTACCAAAAAAGTTTAATCATGTGCGGGATTTTTGGAGAATTTCATACGGGTAAAAATCGGAATCTGCCCGCCGATGTTTTTGAAAAAATCAATGATTTGAATTTTCAACGAGGCCCCGATTCCGGTGGAAGGTTTGAATTTGAGAATCACGTTCAATTGGGTTTTCGTCGATTGGCCATTTTGGATTTGAGTTCTGCTGCAAACCAACCCATGGTTTCTCCCGATGGTCGATGGGCCATGGTTTTTAACGGTGAGGTTTACAATCATAAACACATCAAATCGCTTCTTCCTGAAGGAAAATATTCCTTCAAAACCACCTCCGATACCGAAGTTATTCTTTATGCCATGGATCATTTTGGTCCATTTGAAGCAGTAAAATTGCTCGATGGGATGTTTGCCATTGGTTTGGTTGATCTTTTCAAGGATGAACTTTATTTGTTTCGAGATTTCGCAGGAATCAAACCGCTTTTCTATGGATGGAAGTCGGGTTCCTTGGTTTTTGGATCCCAATACGATCAAATTACGAAACATCCTCTTTTTAAAGATGAACCCGTAAATCAGGAAGTATTGAGTGTATTTCTTCGGTGGCATTACGTTCCAGCTCCCTTGGGTATGTTGGAAAATACAGGTCAGTTGTTAGCAGGGAGCTGGCTTCACGTTGCAAAAGATGGAAAAGTAAAGCAAGGAAAGTATTGGCAATTCGATCCTTTCCGCCCTTCAAGCATTCATTCTGAAAAAGAAGCTTTGGAATATTTGGAGCAAAATCTCCTGGAAAGTGTTGAAATGGAAATGGAGTCGGATGTTCCCTTGGGTGCTTTCTTGAGCGGTGGAATCGATTCCCCATTGGTGGTTTCCATGGCTCAAGAGAAAACGAATGGAAAACTCAAGGCCTTCAGCATCGGCAGCGAGAGCAAATTACACGATGAAAGTGAAGATGCTGCCTGGTATGCCAAAAAAATAGGCGTAGAACACCACTTGGAAAAAATGAACGCATCTTCCGCATTGTCCATTTTACCGGAAGTGTTGGGAAGCATGCGCGATCCTATTGCAGATTTTTCGATTATCCCCACCTATTTGGTTTCAAAATTGGCAAGGAAGGAAGTTACCGTTGCTCTTTCCGGAGACGGTGGTGATGAGTTGTTTTTTGGATATGAACGTTTCTTTTCGCTTGGAAAAAACTTCAACCAATGGAATGACCCACTATGGAAACGCAAATTGTCGTATTTCCTGAATTTCAAACTGTTGAAAAACAAAAAGGTAAATTCGGGATTATTGACCAACGATTTGGGAGCTTATCATGCCGAATTGCACAGTCGATTTAAACCATCGAAGATCAAAACCGTATTTTCAGACTTTCAGGAATGCTTTCCTGAAGAAGCTTTTTTCTTCAGCAAGAACTGGAATCCAAAATCAGAAGAAGAACTGATACAGCATGTGGCCTTTGCAGAATTTTATGGAATGATGCAGAAAACGCTGGTGAAGGTCGATCGAGCTAGCATGGGCGTGAGTTTGGAAGTACGAGTGCCGTTTTTACTCAAAAGTAACATTGAAAAAGCCATTGACATCAGTCCGTGGTTAAGCTATGGAAACGGAAAAAAGAAAGAGATTTTAAAGCAATTGTTGCGGAAACGATGCGTTGGAGCACCCATTGATAATCGAAAACGCGGATTTACCATTCCATTGAAATCTTGGATTAACCAAGAACTAAAGTCCAATTTCGAGGAAGTACTTTTCGACCAAAATTTTATTCAAACTTTCGGATTCGATGAATCGGGAATCAAAAATTTAATGGACGCTCATTCCAACGGAAAAGATGAAAAGTGGCCATTGTTTACTTTATTTGCATTAGCAAATTGGAATAAAATTAGATAATGAAAAACATTGGATTAACACTCGCATTATTTTTTTTCTACATTGTAGGAACATCTCAAACCATCCGCGTAAAAATCACACAACCTTCCCAGAATACCATTCAATTGATGGATCATTTTGGGGAAAGAACCCGGTTGATCGACTCGGCTACCATCAATAACCAGGGGGAATACGAATTCAAGATTGGTAAAAATTGGAAGCCAGGGTTGTACACCTTGAAGTTGGGGAAAGATTTGAAAGCCCAATTCTATGGTGGTGAAGAAGCCGAACTTGATGTAATCATCAATGGAAAAGAAAATATCCGATTGA
>CANHCV010000031.1 GCA_947459245.1 Bacteroidota bacterium | reverse complement strand
CTTCTTTTTTCCTTGGTTTTTGGTTGAAATTCAGGGGTTTCGATTTTGTTTTTGCACCTGAATTTTCTGCTTTCTTTTTGTTGATCAATCTTTTTTGGTTGATCGCAGCATCTTTTCTAAAAACCTACGACCCCGGAAATCAAACCGATTACGACGTTACCTTTTCGAACCTATTCCAGGTCTTTGTTTTCCATTTTCTGTTGGTGGCCGCATTGAACGGATGGGTTAAGACGTATTATTCGCGACTTTTCTTGTTGTACGGTTACTCGGTTTGGGGAATCATGATGTTCGTTTGGCGATTTTATTTTGTTTGGGATCGGAAGAAAAGCCACCGAGAGGGGAGAGGATTTCAAAAAACGCTTATTGTAGGATACACCCCTGAAACCAAAGATTTGGGAGATTTGATGAAACAGCGATCGGATTTGGGGTATTCGCTCTTGGGTTACATCGATGACCGGCACCCCAAAGCGTTAACCGATTTGGCTCACTTTGAAGAATATTGCGAGAAACACGGAATTCAAGAAGTTTTTGCAGCATTGGGAGCACTTAGGAAATCTCAGTTGAAAGCATTGATTCAGTACTGCGACTTTCATTTGATTCGTTTACGGCTTATTCCCGAATACAAGGGGTTTGAGTATGCCCAGTTGAAGACCGATTTTTTGGGTCACGTCCCTGTTTTCTATTTGCGGGTTTCTCCTTTAGATATGCCCTTGAATCGTTGGATCAAGCGGATTTTTGATGTAATCTTTTCATCGATCGTGATCCTTCTTGTTTTGTGGTGGCTGTTGCCCATTTTGGGCATCATCATTAAATTGGAATCCAAAGGGCCGATTTTTTTCAAGCAGAAAAGAAGCGGAATGAATAACCACGATTTTTATTGCTATAAATTGAGGAGCATGGCAGTGAATCGAGATCAAGACGAGGTTCAGGCCACCAAAGGTGATCGTCGAATTACCCGTTTTGGTGCTTTTTTAAGGAAAACCAGTTTGGATGAGTTGCCTCAGTTTTTTAATGTTTGGTGGGGCGATATGTCGGTTGTTGGTCCTCGACCACACATGATCGCCCATACGGAGCAGTACCGACAATTGATTGATCAGTACATGGTTCGCCATTGGATTAAACCGGGAGTTACTGGTTTGTCGCAAGTTAAGGGGTACCGAGGCGAAACCACGGATCCGCGCATGATGAAAAACCGGATTAAAGTGGATGTTTTTTATTTAGAGCATTGGACTTTTTTGCTGGATTTGAAAGTCGTGTTGCTTACGGTTTACAACGCGCTTCGCGGAGAAGATAATGCATACTAATTTTGCTATTTAGAATTGTTCTAAATTACCCAAAACAGGCTTAAATATTCGCGTTGCACCGTGTTTTGAATCGATTTTGAATTAAATTTGCGCACAAATTGGAACAACCAATTCAAACAAAACTCCATGTATTTCACTGCGAAAACAATGTTTAGAAGTCGTCTTAAGTACGTGGCATTCACACTTTTAGGAGTGGGAATGTCGGCTCCAGTGTGGGCACAAGAAACAGAGAATGCGCCCATCGGTCGCGAATCTCTTTTAGGGATTATCATCCTATTGTCAATTTTAGTATTGGCACTTTTGGGCGTGATCAATCGTTTGGCCAATGGCAAATTACAGTCCGACATTGCCGCCGGCAAAGTAGAAGGCGATCAATTGAAAGATGTCAATCTTTTCAAACGAATTCACCCTGGTTTGTACGTTGTTTTCGGATTGGTTGGGTTTTTCATCTTAATGACCGCCGGAGCTGTTGACTTGGCTTCTAAAGTGGGCATGCAACAAGGATACGGTCCTAAGCAACCCATTGCATACTCCCACAAACTTCACGCTGGCGAGTACAAAATTCAATGTTCCTATTGTCACACGGGTGTGGAGCGTGGAAAGTCGGCAACGATTCCTTCCGCCAACATTTGTATGAACTGCCACAACACCATCAAGCCCGAGAGCGAGCAAATTCAAAAGATTTACGATGCCGTGGGTTGGGATCCTGCAACTCAGGCATACATCCCTGGTTACAAACAGAAGCCAATTCAGTGGGTTCGTATTCACAACCTTCAAGATTTCGCTTATTTCAACCATTCCCAGCACTACAAGGTGGGTGGTATTGCTTGCCAAACTTGTCACGGGCCTATTGAAACCATGGAAGTGGTAAAGCAACAATCTCCGTTGACTATGGGATGGTGTATCGATTGCCACACCAAAACGAAGGTGAACATGGATAATGGCTACTACAAATCCGTTCACGGAAAATCTGAAAAGTTCAAGCAAGCCGTAGCATCCGGCGAAGGCATGACCATCTCTCAATTGGGAGGAATGGAGTGCTCAAAATGTCACTATTAATCAACGCATAACCGAATAATCCATGAATAACTCCGAGAGGAAATATTGGAAAAGTGTTGACGAACTCAACAATACTCCTGCATTCCAACAGGAAATCTCTTCCGAATTTGGTCAAGAGATTCCGGTCGATGAAATCATTGCTGAGAACGCATCGGTTTCTTCCACGAACCGACGCGACTTTTTGAAAATTTTTGGTTTCAGCGTAGGTGCTGCTTCCTTGGCTGCGTGTAATACTACACCCATCAAGAAAGCAATTCCTTTCTTGAACCATCCTGCTGAAATGTCGCCATCCATTGCCAATTACTACGCTTCAACGTATTTTGATGGCAATGATTTCGCGAACATTTTGGTAAAAACCCGTGAAGGGCGTCCCATCAAAATTGAAGCCAATAACCTATCTTCCCTAACCGGAAACGGGGTTTCTGCTCGTGTATCCGCTGCCGTTTTAGGCTTGTACGATACCCATCGCGAAGGAACCAAGAATCCTATGATTGGTGGAAAAGAAGTTTCTTGGGCTGATTTCGATAAAGAAGTTATTGGGTTGTTGAATGATGCGAAGTCCAATGGCGGAGCTACTTTGGTAACTCCATCCATCGTTTCTCCATCTACCAAAGCTTTGATTCAATCATTCGTTGGTCAATTTGGTGCGAAGCATGTGGTTTTCGATTCGATTTCCTACTCAGGAATGCTGGAAGCAAACCAAGCTACCCTTGGAAAAGCGGTTGTTCCATATTATGATTTTGCGAAAGCCAATGTTATCGTTTCCATCAATGCCGATTTCTTAGGAAACTGGGGTGGTGGATTGATGAATATCGCCGGTTACTCTTCTCGCCGTAAAGTGAATGAAGAAGGCAACATGTCGGTTCATTACCATTTCGAACCTGCATTGTCTCTTACCGGTTCTAATGCCGATTTTCGTTCTACTTACTTGCCTTCCAATGAAGGTTTGGTGGTAGCTCAATTGTACAATGAAGTTGCAAAACTCACCGGAAATGCTGGTGCAGGAGCAAACGGAATGGAAGTTGCGGGAAATTTAGTTTCTGCTGCTGCTAAAAAGCTAGTTGCAGCAAAAGGCGCTTCCTTGGTTGTATGTGGTTCGAACAACAAAGACGTTCAAATCATGGTAAACAACATCAACAAAATGTTGGGCAACTACGGCCAAACCATCGATGGCGTAAATTCTTTGAACCTTCGTCAAGGAAACGATACCGCTACCATGACCGCCATGAATGGCATCAATGCCAATTCAGTGGTTGTTTTTGCTGGGGTTAATCCGGTTTACACCATGGCAAACGGTTCTGCACTTGCAAAACAAATTCAAGGAGCAAAAGCTTCCATCGCTTTGGTATCTGGCCACGATGAAACTTCAAGCGTTTGTTCTCACATCGCAGCCGCCAATCACTTCCTAGAATCTTGGGGTGATGCCGAGGTGCGTGAGGGTTCTTACTCCTTGCAACAGCCTTCCATTTCCAAGTTGTTCAACACCCGTTCTTTAGAAGAATGCTTGTTGGCTTGGAACGGAAACTCTTCTTCCCATTACCAATATTTGAAAGATTTTTGGAGCACTCAAATGTTCTCCAAGCAATCAAAATATTCTACCACCGATAGTTTTTGGCGTAATTCATTGAACCAAGGTGTTCTTGAATTAACCGGAGCAACTTCCGATAATGCTTCCATGGCGTCCTACAATGTGAATAACATCAAAGGAAATGCGGGCGGTTTGGAAATGGTGATTTATCAAAAAATGGGATTGGGAGATGGCGTTCAAGCGAACAACCCTTGGTTGCAAGAAATGCCAGATCCATTGACCAAAGCTTGTTGGGATAACTATCTTGCAGTAAACCCAATGTACGCCAAGCAAAATAATTTGACTGAAGGAGATATGGTTACGGTTGAAGCCAATGGCTATAAAGTAACCGTTCCTGTTTTGATGTTGCCCGGTATGATGCCAAATGTTGTTGCATTGGCTTTGGGTTACGGACGTACCAAGGTTGGTAAAGCTGGCTTAAATGTTGGTCAAAATGCTTTCCCATTTGTATCTACCGTAAATGGTAATCGCTCTTATTACGTTTCCAACGTGAAAGTAGCAGCAACGGGTGAACACCGTAAACTGGCGCAAACTCAAACGCACCATACCATTGAAGGTCGTTCCATTGTTAAAGAAACTTCTCTTTCAACGTACTTAGCTGCAAAAAAAGCGGGTAAACACGAAGAATATAACTTGCGTCCACACCTTTTGATGAAAAATGAAAAGGGCGAGCACGTAAAAGTAAATGCTTACGATGAAACTGTAACCTTGTGGAACAAGCGCAAATATCCTTCTCACCACTGGATGATGGGAATCGATTTGAATGCTTGTATCGGTTGCGGATCATGTGTTGTAGCGTGTCAATCGGAAAACAACGTTCCCGTTGTTGGACGTCAAGAAGTGATTAATCGTCGTGAAATGCATTGGATGCGTATCGACCGTTATTTCACTTTCCGTGCAAAAGACGGACGTGCCATTACCGAAGAAACCGAGTACGGTGGTGAGCAATACAATTACGATGGAAACGTTTTCCGTGAATTCAAGAACGATGTTGCTGATTTCTCCGACGTTTCTGTTGTTTATCAACCCGTGATGTGTCAGCAGTGCGATAACGCTCCATGTGAAACTGTTTGTCCAGTTTTGGCTACCGTTCACAGCGACGAAGGTTTGAACCAAATGGTTTACAACCGTTGCGTTGGAACACGTTATTGCGCCAACAACTGTCCCTACAAAGTACGTCGTTTCAACTGGTTCAGTTACTACGATAACCCGTTGTTCTCGGATGTGAATCCAGCTCAAACGGAATTGGGTCGCATGGTATTGAATCCAGACGTAACCGTTCGTGCTCGTGGAGTAATGGAAAAATGTACGTTCTGCGTTCAAAGCATCCAAGCTAGCAAGTTGCAAGCGAAGAAAGAAAGCCGCAACATCAAAGACGGTGAAGTGAAAACAGCTTGTCAGAAAGCATGTCCTTCCAACGCCATTGTATTTGGTGATGTAAACGATGAATCTTCTGAAATTTACAAGTTGGTGAACAGCGACCGTGCTTACGGATTGATCGAAGAAATTCAAGTTTTACCAAGTGTTCAGTATTTGGTGAAGGTTCGTAACAATGATAAAAACCAAGCATAAAAGATAAAGGTATGTACGAGTCCCCCTATAGAAGACCGCTCATCACCGGAGATGACACCACTTATAAAAAGATCTCCGATGATATCATTATTCCGGTTGAGGCGAAACCTACCCAGTGGTGGTACATGGGTTTTGCAGTTTCATTGGCTTTTTTAGCTCTTTATGTTTGGGCCATCGGTTACTTGCTCTGGAATGGAGTAGGAAGCTGGGGTTTGAATAAAACCGTTGATTGGGGTTGGGATATTACCAACTTCGTTTGGTGGGTAGGTATTGGTCACGCCGGTACTTTGATTTCTGCGGTATTGTTGTTGTTCCGCCAAAAATGGAGAACAGCCGTTAACCGTTCAGCAGAAGCCATGACCATTTTTGCGGTAGTTTGCGCAGGGGTTTATCCTTTGTTGCACGCTGGTCGTCCATGGGTTATTTATTGGGCTCTTCCCCTTCCGAATACTTACGGAAATTTGTGGGCCAACTTTAACTCTCCATTGTTGTGGGACGTATTCGCAATTTCGACGTATTTGACCGTTTCGGTTGTTTTCTGGTACGTTGGTTTGCTTCCTGATTTAGCTTCGGTTCGTGATCGGGCAACCGGTTTAAAGAAGAAGATGTATGGCATTTTCTCTTTCGGTTGGAACGGTTCGGCCAAAGCATGGAGCCGTTTTGAAATCATTTCTTTGATTTTGGCCGGTTTAGCTACTCCATTGGTACTTTCGGTTCACACCATCGTATCCATGGACTTTGCAACATCGGTTATTCCAGGATGGCACACCACGATTTTCCCTCCATACTTCGTTGCGGGTGCGGTTTTCTCTGGTTTCGCCATGGTATTAACGCTATTGATTGTTGCTCGTAAGGCCATGAAATTGGAGGCTTACATTACCTTGAATCACATCGACGTGATGTGTAAAATTATCATGGTAACGGGATCGATTGTAGGTTCTGCGTACATTACCGAGTTTTTCATTGCGTGGTATTCTGCAGTCGAATTCGAGCGATACGCTTTCGTTAACCGTATGTTCGGTGAATACTGGTGGTCGTACTGGGCGATGATGACCTGTAACGTAATTACGCCTCAGTTGTTCTGGTCTCAAAAATTGCGTCGCAACATTACTGCAGTATTCATCATTTCCATTTTCGTAAATATCGGTATGTGGTTCGAGCGTTTCGTAATCATTGTAACCTCGCTTCACCGCGATTATTTACCATCTTCATGGGCCATGTATTCTCCAACCTGGGTTGAGATTTCCATGTACATGGGTTCTATGGGGCTTTTCTTCACGTTGTTCTTCTTGTTTGCTAAATACGTTCCTGTAATTGCGGTTGCAGAGGTAAAATCCATCATGAAGACTTCTGCTGAAAAGTACATGAAGATTACATTGGAAAAAGATAAGGCAGAAGAATCTGCCCAACATTCACACGAATCACATCACGCTTAAAAATAAATTCCATGTCGCAAAAATTTGTCCTGGGATATTTTGATGATGAGGAAACTCTGATGCATGCCATTGAGAAAATCAATGCAACAGGCACCAAAATTTACGAGGTTTATTCTCCGTTTCCCATTCACGGTATCGACGATCTTTTAGGATACAAAAGAACACGTCTTTCAGTAGCTGCATTCGTTTTCGGCTGCATTGGTTTCTCGCTCGCTTTGTTCATGCAAACCTACATGTTGGGTTTGGATAAGTGGAGAATCAATATCGGTGGTAAGCCTTATTTGGCTTGGCCCGATTTTGTTCCGGTTACTTTCGAAGGTACCGTATTGATTACGGCCTTAGGGATGGTGTTCACTTTTATGTGGGTGAATGAGTTTTTCCCAGGAGCAACCGAGAAACAACCTCATCCACGTGTAACAGAAGATTTGTTCGTTATTGCGATCAAATCGGAAGATGCGCAAGGTTCAGATGTTCAATCGATCATGTCTTCCAATGGTGCAATGGAAGTGAAAGAAGAGGAGGTTTCGTTATGATGAAGAAGTTTTTATTATTCGCTGTCATCACTTTTTCTTTGACAGCTTGCGTGGATAAAGATCCTCAAGATCCAGGAGTGGAGTATGCATCTCAGATGTATCACTCATTGCCATACGATCCGTATTCACAAATCGATCCCAATTCCTACAATGCCGATGGTTTGAACATGCGTTTACCAGTTCCTGGAACTGTTTCACGTCAGCAGAACGGTGAAGATTTGTCCATTGAAATGTCGTTGAATTACCCATTTGCGAAAGACTCTTTGGAGTATGCAGCTAAGGTTTTAAAGAACCCTCTTAGCATGTCAGATACTTCTGTGATGTCTCAAGGGAAAGATCTATACATCAAGTATTGCCAACATTGCCATGGAGAAGCAGGCGATGGACAAGGTCCTGTTGCTAAGAAATACGGTGGTGTTGCCAATTTGAAATCGGTAGCAGACAAAACCGAGGGTCACATTTACCACGTGATCACCATGGGTAAAGGACGTATGTGGGCACACGGTTCTCAAATCTTGCCAAAAGATCGTTGGAAAATTGTTACTTACGTGAATACGTTGCGCGGTTACACACCACCAGCTAATTAATTCGGAATACCATTTAAAGATTATCATCAATGGGAGCACATGCATATCATAAACCTGCAGCTGAAATGTTTCAGGTATCATCTCGCCTCAAGCGTACCATCAATGTACTTTTGGGTGTAGGTATTCTATCCATCATCATCTCTTTGATTATCGCTTACACAGGCGGTAGTCACGAAGAAGCAGGTCATGGTGGACATCATGCCGTTAATTTCGATAAAACCCGCTTTTGGGCCGATATCCTTCTTTCAAACTGGTATTTCCTTGGATTAACTTTAGGAGGTTCCGTTTTCATGTCTTTGGCATACCTAACCAATGCTGGATGGTCTGTAGGTATTCGTCGAATTCCAGAAGCATTTAGCACTTACTTGCCGTATGCTGCAGCTGGTTTCATTCTTATCTTCGTTGGTGCAGCTGAAATCTATCACTGGGCTCACGAAGGAGTTACCGATCCAAATTCAGCTAATTACGATGCAATCATCGCCGAAAAATCGGCCTACTTGAATCTTCCATTCATGATTGGTCGCTTTTTGGCCTTCTTTGCAGGTTGGTTCCTTATGATTCGAACCATTCGTATGCACTCGCTTGCTGAGGATGCTGAAGGCGGTTTCTTCCGTCATAAGCGCAACAAAACCATGGCTGGGATCTTTACAACCTTCTTTGGTGTAACTTGGGCCATGTCATCTTGGGATTTCATGATGTCGCTCGATCCACACTGGTTTTCTACCATTTATTGGGTAAATCAATTTGCTGGAATGTGGGTTGCTTCCATTTCTACCATCATGTTGTTCGCCATTTTGTTGAAGAGAGCTGGTTACATTCAGTTTGTGAATACTTCTCATTACCACGATTTGGGTAAATTGATGTTTGCATTCTCCATTTTCTGGACTTACACTTGGTTGTCTCAGTTTTTGTTGTACTACTATGCTAACATTCCTGAAGAGGCGGTTTATTACTTCGAGCGTTGGTCTGGGTTCAAGTTTTTGTTCTGGTTGAATTTGATCATGCACTTCTTGTTACCGTTCTTGCTTTTCATGACTCGTGATGCAAAGAGAACCGAATCCCTCATTATTCCTGTGGCTTCGATTATTCTTGCAGCTCATTTCTTGGATTTGTATCTGTGTATTATGCCAGGTACCGTTGGTCAAGCAGAAGCAGGAATCTATTCTTGGAAGTTCATCCTTGAAATTGGAATCTTCGCATTCTTTGCTGGTCTTTGGTTGATGGTAGTAACGAAGAGCCTATCTAAAATCAATTTGATTCCAACAGGTTCACCGTATTTGAAAGAATCGGTACTTCACAATACCTAATCTACACATATCAATACAATAAAGGCGACCCTCGGGTCGCCTTTATTATTTATGTTCGATGTGAATTTTAACTACATCTTTTACAAACCGCCTTCCCGTAAATCGATCTGATTTGGAAATCAAAATTATTCCATCTTTAGGATGGCTTTTGGATTGAGTTACCAGGAATACTTTTTTACCTACGTCATTGTTGTACAATTCATTCCAAGAAAAGGTTACGGTGTAGCCATCTGAAGCCGTGATGGTGTAAACGTATCTGCTATAGTTTTTTGGTAAAGAATCGTTTAAGTTGAATCGCTTCAATCCGTCGATTAATAGAAGGCCATTAGCCTTTTTTAAAGTGTTCTTTTTTAATCCAACATGATTTCGAATAGGGATATTCCCAATTCTTTTAACTGGAAATGTTTCTAATGCTAATTCCCCAGGGTTCGTAATGTCGCCCGCTACTTTAATTTGAGCTTGAAGTTTTAAACTTAAGAAAAGGAATAGGACTGATGGTGTAATCTTAATTTTCATGTTCTTTTTTTGCAATTCCATACCCCAGATAATTCCATTTTTGGGGAATAATTGGTAGAAAAATTCGATCGATTTTGGCTAAAATAGTCCTTTGTTTTTCGCTTCTTCCAAAGGTGGAAAGAAATCCTGTTGAATAAATCTTACACTCCGAAAATTCATCGAAAAATACTTTCAATTGGCTGAAAGGTATGTAATTCCAGCCTTCTCCCCAGCGAACTAACTTCTTTCTTAAAATCCGATGAATTGGTGATGATTCTAAATTTTCAGCGAATAAAAAAACGCCACCCGGTTTTAATGCTTGATGTATGTTGGAAATTGCTTGGCTTATTTTTTGATTCTGATCGTGATGTCCAACTCCTCCTAATACCGATTTGCAAATAATTAAGTCGTACTTTTCAATTTCCAGAAGATCCAATACATCCAAATCAAAAAAAGAAATCTTTAAGTTTTCTTCTTCTATTTGTTTAACTGCTCCAGCTGTTGAAAGCGTATTTTTTCGATCGGTACAATCAACCTCAATTCCTTTTTGAGCCAACCACCTTGACGGGCCTCCTCTGCGGGCGCCGATCTCTAATGCTCGCTCAATGCCCGTCCAGTTGATTTCCAACTCCCAAAACTCAAAGGCTCTTTTCCAGGTTTCAATGTCCCACTCAACGGTTTCACTCCATCTGGATTTTTCCATGGTTAAAAATAAGCAACCTTTTTTGTGATGGTGGAACCTTTATGAGATAATTCAATGAAATATACACCGGGATAAATGCTTCTGGTATCGAGGTAAGAAATGGTACTCCCTGCCTGAATGATTTCTGTTTTTAAAATTTTGCCATCTATTCCTACCAATTTTACCGTCAAATCAACTTTATTTAAATCGTTGATTTGAATGGCAATAAAGCCTAATTCCGGGGTTCCGTAGGCATGAAAATCTGAATTGTTGGTGTTTAACGCGGCATTCGGATTTCCATTGTAAATGGTTACAGGTTCGGTGATGCTCGTTACTTTTTGAGCATTTCGAACACCGTAATAAGTGGGACCTACTGCATAGGGATAAGCAGAATTCCAGTTGGCATCTACGGTGCAAAAGTAGGCATACGTTCCGTTGGGATACTCGGGAGTAACGCAAAAGCGCCCATTGTGCTCGTCCAAATAGTCGGGTTGCCCTGGGCGCGCAATGAATTCGTAGTCTTCTCTAAAATATCCAAGAGGAAAAGTGCCGCCGATGGCGGGCCCATTGGTGCGGCTCGTCATGCTCTTCAATTGAAAGCCCGATTTGATGCGGGTAATTCCACCGGTTCCATTGGTATTGGTGAATGCATACGCACCGTAAATCGGAAATCCATCGTAAGCAAAGCCAATCAGTGGCGAATGTCGAGTGCTGTCGATCACGTACAACCCATCGGCATCGTACAAATTGCAAATCGTGGAAATAACGTTTCGATCTAACTTGAATGCACTAGGATTTTGATGGTGATGATAATTCCCCATCGCTGGATGTCCTTTCGAACAATCGAACCCGCCTTTTTCAGCTAAAACAGCATCCCTATTCCAAGCCATCGAAGCGCCTGGGCCACCCGGACAAGGAGGATTGCCAGGGCCGCCACACAGGGATTGGGTGGTTGGATTCCATGCAACACCATCCCGGTAATCGAATAACGCAACACCGTTGATGAATAATCCAATATTTCCTCCAGTGGTGGAGGTGGGAGTACCTGTATTTTGTTGAGGATTGAGTGGAAATTTGAAGATTCCATTTTGTGAAGTAGTGATGCTCGGGTTACCAACAAACGGACCGGTTACATAGGCAGGAACGCCATTGGCGAACACATAAACCCAATTGTTGGAATAATACACCCTTTTAATATTGGCCGAATCTTGGTCTTGAATCGGCGTAGAATTACCTGCTACATAATGCCTGCCTTTTAAGCCATTCAAATTTCTAATCCATTGATTGATCACCGGATTATTTTGAGAAAAGCTAGAAAAAGAAATGAGTATGAAAAGAAAGAAAAGTGGTTTCATTTTTTAATTTTTATTAATGACCCATTTTTTTTGAATGGTTGTCATCAAATGGATATCCTAACGACTTTTTAAAGACGAAGGTCAAATCATTCAAAGTTAACAAAAATGATTGTAAATCAATCAATTCGTTTTTTGTCATTGGATTTTGAACAATGGAAGGAGTAGCATTATAGTGTTGAAGTACATCCATCAATCGGTTGGCACGTCCATCATGAAAATACGGGTAAGAATAACTGAGATTTCGTAAACTTGGAATGGAGAATTTTAGGGAGTCGGAATTTTTTTGGGTGATGGGAAATCGACCAACATCGTTGAATGCAGGATGCATGGGTAATCCGTTTTTCTCAAATCCATTTTTCCGAAAGAGGGGTTCTTCGTGGCAGCGTTGGCAGTTTTTTTGGAAAAGGGCATAGCCGTTTTTTTCTTGACTTGTAAACGAAGCTTCGTTTCGTTGAACCGAATCGTATTTGGATTGATTGGAGATGAGACCGAGTTCAAAAATGGCCAATGCCTTTAAAAAGTTTTGGGTATTGATTTGGTTTCTACCGAAGGCCTTTTGGAAGAGGGAAGGGTAGGGAGCAGTTGTTTTTAACCGATGCAACACCTCGGTTACCTGGCTCCCTAACTCGTTGGAATCGGTCAGCGGTGCCAATGCCTGAACATCCAATTGGTGGGCGGCTCCATCCCAAAAAAAGGCATCTTTCCAAGCGAGGTTAAATAAAGCGATGGAATTTCGTTTGCCGGTACGGTCGTGGATTCCATGACTTATGGCATGATCGGTGTGGGTAAAAGCGTTAAAGTTCGAATGGCAAGAACTGCAAGACGTTGAACTATCTGCCGAGAGGATCGGATCGTAAAATAAGCGACGGCCTAAATCAAATTTGGCCTGCGTAGGAGGGTTTTTGCTAAAATCGTAAACAGGAGCAGGCCAACCATTGGGAATGAAAAAAAGCTTTTCCGATGCCTTAAAGCCCAGAAAAAACAAAACGATCAATCCCAAAAACAGCTTAATCCAGCTCATGAATACTTTGAACAAAATAATCAACAAAGGTGGGGATGTTCGGACCTGGCGACATGATTTTTCCCGATTTATCGGTTGGAATTTTTGAAATGAATTCCTCCAAATCAATGGCGTAATGTTTTTTCGGCTTCACCCAAATGAAGGATTGGTTGGAATTGAATCGCCTAAACCCTCCCAAATGGTATTCGAAAGAGCCATATTTCAAACTAACTCCCTCTACTTTAACGCCAATATACCCTGGAAACCACCCCCAATACATGTTATTTTTGGGATCCAGATCTCCTGTTCCAATCCCTTTTTCTTGAAGGGCAGAATCTACACCAAAGAACAATTGAACCGAATCAACTCCTTTGGGAAGTCGTAATTCAAGTGGGGCTTTAGCAAGGTAAAAATCCAGCAACTGGTGTTCCCAGGTCTTCTTCTTGGGTTCTTGATAGCGAACGTAACATTTCAACTGAAGCACCATGAGGGTGTCATCAGAAAGATATTTTAGGGTGTTCATGGTGTAAGGTTTCCCTGCGTAATAAACCGAGAATTGACACGTTTGTGCATGGGCAAATGAGCCCAACAAAAATGCGATAATACTTCCCCAAAACAGCTTTATTATTCCCATGCTGAAAGATACAACTCATGCAGAAATTCCAATGTTTTTGCCCTATGATCCATCAAAATTTGTACCTTTGTAAGGCATGAAAAATATCCGAAATTTTTGTATTATCGCTCACATCGACCACGGAAAATCGACTTTGGCCGATCGTTTATTGCAAATGACCAACACCATTTCCTCCCGGGAATTGGTGGATCAAACCTTGGATAATATGGATTTGGAGCGCGAACGTGGGATTACCATCAAGTCGCATGCCATCCAAATGAACTATTCCTACAAAGGCGAACCCTATGTTTTGAACTTGATCGACACCCCCGGGCACGTCGATTTTTCTTATGAAGTTTCTCGTTCGATTGCAGCTTGCGAAGGAGCCCTCTTAATTGTGGATGCTTCCCAAGGCATTCAAGCTCAAACCATTTCCAATCTTTATTTGGCCTTGGAACAAGGTTTGGAAATCATTCCAATTCTCAATAAAATTGATCTTCCCGGTGCTGAGCCCGAGGTGGTAAAAGACCAGATTGTAGATTTACTTGGCGTAGATCGCGATTCCATTTTACCGGCTTCTGGAAAAACCGGAGAAGGAGTGGATAAGGTTTTGGAAGCCGTGGTTGAACGCATTCCTGCGCCCAAAGGTGAGGTTGATGCCCCACTTCAAGCATTGATTTTCGATTCTGTTTACAACAATTTTCGGGGTATTATCGCTTATTTCAGGGTGATGAACGGAAAAATTTCCAAAGGAGATCCCGTTAAATTTGTGAATACCAACAAACAATATTTTGCCGATGAAGTCGGTATCTTGAAATTAGATATGTCTCCACGGGATACGGTTTATGCCGGAGACGTTGGTTACATCATTTCAGGCATCAAAGAATCCAAAGAAGTGAAGGTGGGCGATACCATTACCCACGTTGCAAACCCATGTTTGGAGGCAATTGCTGGATTTACAGAGGTGAAGCCCATGGTTTTTGCTGGGATTTATCCGGTAGATACCGACGATTACGAAGAGTTGCGGGAATCCATGGAAAAGCTTCAATTGAACGATGCATCCTTGGTTTTCGAACCCGAAAGTTCTGCAGCCTTGGGCTTCGGATTCCGTTGCGGATTCTTGGGATTGTTGCACATGGAAATCATTCAAGAACGGTTGGAACGCGAATTCAACATGACCGTTATTACCACCGTTCCCAACGTTTCCTACATCTGTCACATGAAAAAGGAGGAAACGTTCGAAATGCGCAATCCTTCTGATCTTCCAGATCCTACCTTGATTGATTTCATTGAAGAGCCGTACATTCATGCTCAAATCATCACAGCATCCGAATACATTGGTCCTATTTTGTCGCTTTGTATGGGTAAAAGAGGGATTTTGAAAAATCAGGTTTACCTCACCGAAACTCGAATTGAATTGAATTTTGAAATGCCCTTGGGCGAGATTGTATTCGATTTCTACGATAAATTGAAATCGGTTTCTCGCGGATACGCTTCTTTCGATTACTATCAAATTGGTTTCCGCGAATCCAAGTTGGTGAAAATGGATATCAAACTCAACGGGGAGCAAGTGGATGCGCTTTCGGCCTTGATTCATACCGATAAGGCATACGACCTCGGACGCAGAATGTGCGAAAAATTGAGGGAATTGTTGCCTCGTCAGCAATTCGATATTGCCATTCAAGCGGCCATCGGTGCGAAAATCATCGCCCGTGAAACCATCAAAGCGTTGAGGAAAGACGTAACAGCAAAATGTTATGGGGGTGATATTTCCCGTAAACGTAAATTGTTGGAAAAGCAGAAGAAAGGGAAAAAACGGATGCGCCAAATTGGATCCGTAGAAGTTCCTCAAAGTGCGTTTTTGGCGGTTCTTAAATTGGATTAATCATGATCATTCTCGACGGGAAATCCACTTCTGCTCAAATTCGATTGGAAATTGCAGAATCGGTCAAAGCGCTGCATGCAGCTGGAAAAAAAACGCCTCATTTGTGCGCCTTTCTCATCGGTAACAACGGTGCTAGCGAAACGTATGTGGCTGGGAAAGTGAAGGCCTGCGAAGAGGTAGGATTTCTTTCTACCCTCAAACGGTTTCCCGATACCATTTCGCAAGAAGAATTGGTGAATGAAATTGAAAAAGTAAACAACGATCCCGATATCGATGGATTGATTGTTCAAATGCCTTTACCCAAACACATCGATGAACTTACCGTGACTTTGGCCATCGATGCTAAAAAAGATGTGGATGGATTTCATCCAACTTCCGTTGGACGAATGGCGTTGAATCTTCCTACGTTCCTACCCGCAACTCCAGCAGGAGTTTTGGAATTATTGAAACGATACCAAATTCCAACGTCTGGAAAACATTGTGTAGTTATTGGAAGAAGTCATATTGTGGGAAGTCCGATGAGCATTCTCATGAGCCGAAATGCAGAACCAGGGAATTGTACCGTTACCTTAACCCACAGTAAAACGACCAATCTGAAGGAAATGTGCCTTCAAGCAGATATCATCGTTGCTGCTTTGGGGAAACCCGAGTTTCTAACGGCCGATATGGTGAAAGAAGGAGCGGTCATTATTGATGTGGGGATTACCCGAGTTCCTGCTTCCGATACCAAATCTGGTTTTCGATTGAAAGGCGATGTGAAGTACGATGAGGTAGCTCCCAAAAGTTCGGCCATTACGCCGGTTCCAGGAGGAGTGGGTCCCATGACCATTACCATGTTGATGTTGAACACCTTAAAGGCCGTTGAACTTTTTGGAAAATAAAGAAATCATGAAAACCTTTCCATTGATGGAGCATTTTTACACGCTTCAGGGAGAAGGCTTTAATTCGGGAAAAGCGGCCTACTTTCTTCGAATTGGAGGTTGTGATGTTGGATGTGTGTGGTGCGACGTGAAAGAGAGTTGGGATGCGTCCAAACATCCTCAAATTTCAGTGCAACAAATGTTGGATTGGGTGAAAGCGGCCGGCGCAAAAAACGTGGTGGTTACCGGTGGAGAACCCGCCATGGTTGACTGTACTCCCATAACCGAAGCCCTTCACGCGATAGGAGTTTCTGTTTGGATTGAAACTTCGGGTTGTTATCCCATCCGAGGTGATTTTGATTGGATTTGTATTTCTCCTAAAAAATTTAAAAAACCGTTGGATTCGGAATTGGCAAAAGCCCACGAGCTTAAAATTATCGTTAACCACAAAAGCGATGTAGCATGGGCTCAAGAATTCCTTCCTTTGGTTCCAAAAGATTGCCATTTATTCCTTCAACCAGAATGGGAAAAGTCGGAAAAAATGAACCCTTTGATTCGCTCGTTTATCGAGAACAATCCCCAATGGAGGTTGTCTCTTCAAACCCACAAATACCTCAATATTCCATAACATGAAAAGCGAAATGATTCAGATGTACGACCCTTTGGAAAAGGCGTTAACCATCAACTTGAACAACCATATTTACGGTTCCTTCAATGAAATTGGGGCCGGTCAAGAGGTTGTTTCATTGTTTTTCAAAGCTGGAGGAGCCAGTGGAACCGTGGCTTACAGCCAAAGTGCGTACGATATGAAAATTTCGGACAGCATTTACGGAAAGTGCGAGAGGTACGTTTGTAGAGATCGGTTGCTTCAAATGCTCGATCGGGAATATCCTCACTTGGAAAAAATGTTGGAGCACCGAAAAGACGAAACCCAATTTTTTGCTTTTGCCAATACCATGGAGGCCTTGAATTACAAGCGAACCAACCAAGGACAGGGGTGGATGGGCCTCCGATTTCAGCATGAAAAGGGTGCTGAACCCAGTGAAGTGTTGGTTCACATCAATTTGCACGATAATAGTCCGCAATTGCAACAAACCGCAACCGGTTTCTTTGGTGTGAATTTAATGTATGCGGCCTTTTACTTGAGGGAAAATCAGGGAGAGTTTCTCCATTCCTTGATGGAAGGGTTAGGCCGGGAACGCGTAGAAATTGACATGATTTCGTGCCATGGGCCGGCCTTTCAAAAGTTTGATAATCGAATTCTAGCACTAAAATTGGTGAAGTTCGGGTACACCGAAGCAACGATTTTCGATCCATCGGGAAACGTTATCCAACCATCGGAATACCTGTATAAAAAACACAGTTTCGTTCTTCGAGGCCGCTTCCGTCCGTTGATGAAAATCAATCTGGATATGCTGGACAAAGGATTGGAAGCATTCAAAAAAGAAGAAGATGTTGAACACAAGAACATTTCCGTGCTGTTCGAACTTACCCTGAGGGAACTCGAGAAGCATGGTGAATTGAATGAGCAAGATTTTTTAGAACGTGTAGATATGCTTTCTACCACCGGCAATAAAGTGATCATCTCCAATTTCATGCGCTATTTTACCATTGCCGAATATTTGGACAAATTCAATCGCGGGAAGAAAATTGGAATGGTTTTGGGCGTTGATCGGTTTGCATCCATCTTCGAGGAACATTGGTACGAGGGAATGAAAGGCGGGATTTTAGAGGCTTTCGGACGTGGATTTGGGGGGAACATCAAGTTGTATTTGTATCCAACTTCGAACGAAAGCGGCGAGGTGCATACCTTGGATAATTTCCGCCCTGAGGCATCCGTTCGCGGTTTGTTGAATTTCTTGGTGGATCATGGGAAAGTAAAGGATTTGCAGATCGAAGATCACAAGCTCTCTCAAATGAGAAGTTGGCAAGTTGAGAAAATGATTCAATTAGGCCTTCCTGGATGGGAAAATTATGTTCCAGAAGCCGTTGTAGACATCATTAAAGAACGCAAGTTGTACCAAAAAGAAACGGTTTCTCATTAAGCTTGTTCATCAATCAAAAACAATTTTGTTTAACTTTTTGTTACTGAAATAAAACGCATGACTCAACCCATTCAAGGATTTTCAAAATTTAGCAAAGAAGAAAAAATCAATTGGTTAATCGACACTTATTTTCATGGAAATCCTGAAAAGGTCGAGTTTTTGAAAAGCTACTGGCACGAGAACTCAGACGTTCAGCAATTGCACGATGAGTTCATTGAGAATACGCTTACGAATTACTATCTGCCTTTCGGAATCGCTCCAAATTTTCGAATCAATGGGAAAATGGTGGCCATTCCCATGGCCATCGAAGAGAGTTCTGTAGTGGCCGCCGCTTCCAAAGCTGCTACTTTTTGGCTTTCCCGCGGCGGATTCTCTGCACGCGTAATCTCAACCATTAAGGTGGGGCATGTTCACTTCATTTGGAACGGTGAAGATTTCAGAAAATTGGAAGCTTTCGTTGATGGATTGCAACAACGTTTTTTGGATGCCACCGATCACATTACTGCTAATATGCGTGCTCGTGGCGGCGGAATTTTAAGCATCCGCTTGGTTGATAAAACCGAAGACGAACCTAACTATTATCAGTTGGAGGCCCGTTTTGATACGGTAGATTCCATGGGTGCGAATTTCATCAATTCCTGTTTGGAAGCCTTTGCTGCTGTTCTGAAAGAATCAGTTCCCCAGTTTGAAGGATTTTCCAACCCAACAGAACAGGAACTGGATGTTGTGATGTGCATTCTTTCCAATTTTACCCCCGAATGTTTGGTTCGTGCTGAGGTAAAATGCAAGGTGGAAGATTTGAAAGATGGGAACGTTTCCGGTGAAGAATTCGCAAGGAAATTTCAACGCGCCATCAATATTGCCAATGCAGAACCTTATCGTGCGGCAACGCACAACAAAGGAATCATGAACGGCATCGATGCCGTAGTGATTGCTACAGGTAACGACTTCAGAGCTGTGGAGGCATGTGCCCATTCCTATGCTGCAAGAACAGGGCGCTACAAATCGCTCACACAATGCACCGTAGAAAACGGAGAATTCTGCTTTTATATCGAAATTCCCATGGCTTTGGGAGTGGTTGGAGGCCTAACGAGCCTGCATCCCATGGTAAAGTTCTCTTTGGAATTGTTAGGGAAACCCAGTGCTTCTGAATTGATGATGATTATCGCTTCGAGCGGATTGGCTCAAAATTTTGGAGCATTGCGGGCGTTGGTAACCACGGGAATTCAGAAAGGGCACATGAAAATGCACCTGCTCAACATCCTCAATCAACTGGGTGCTACGGAAGAAGAGCGCGAACAAGTGAAAGCTTATTTTGAAGATAAAGTGGTGGTTCATGCCGATGTGGTTCAGTACTTCTGTACCCTGCGTGGAGTTACCCAAGCGGAATTGCATGGAAAGTAATTCGGAAATTATTTTTTCGGCACACGCCCATGGAAAAATTCTTCTTTCAGGAGAGTACGCAATTCTTGATGGAGCCAAAGGATTTGCGATTCCTTTAAAGAAAGGGCAGACTCTCCAAATTGGCAAAACGACCTCAACTGATGCTTATTTTATTTCTTTGGATGTAGAAGGAAATCCGTGGTTTGAAGCCAGATTTCACCCCGAAACCTTGGGCGTTGAAATGCCCATCGGGACGAAAGAAATGTTGGATCGGTGGATGATGGTTTTTGAATTTGCGAAGCAAAAAGGGGTAGACTTAAAAGAAAAGTTAACTGGAATTCAAGCGGTTTTTCATTTGGAATTTCCCCGTAATTGGGGGTGGGGCAGCAGTTCTACTTGGATTTCCTTATTGGCAAAATGGTTAGGATTGGATGCTTGGGAATTGAATAAACATGTTTTCAGCGGTAGTGGTTACGATGTTTTTGCCTCTTTCTCAACTTCTCCTTATTATTTTACATTGAAGGAAGGAGTGCCTCAATTCGAGAATATCCCATGGAATCCATCTTTTTTAAATCAAGTTTTTTTAGTTTATTTAGGACAGAAACAAGATTCTAGAGCTGGGATTGCCCAATACCAATCCAAAAAGGTAAACGTAAAATGGGAAGGCTTTGTGGATAAAGCCAATAGTTGTTCCATCCATTTGAGCAAGGCTGAAAATCTTTTTGAGTTCGAATCCTATTTGCAAGAACACGAGAGCATCATTCGGATTTTGATTGGGGAGGAAACCATACAGAACAGGTTGTTTCCCGATTATCGATGGGGGACCGTAAAAAGTTTAGGTGCTTGGGGCGGAGACTTTGTGTTGGTTACGGGAGCACCTCAAAATGTGCTTGATTATTTCATGAAGGAGAAAAAGCTATTGGTTTTGCCTTTGCACCCGCTAATGGTTTCAAGTTTTTAAGAAACAGCGCTAAAATCTCGTTTTCCTTTGTTCCTTTTTTTCAGTTCCTCCAAAACAAAGGCATAATCGGCCTTTGGCTGCAACGCATTCGCTTCAATCAGTTTCGTGGCAGCCAATCTTGATTGCGTCATGATTTCGCCATCGGTGGCCAAATTGGCAAACTTTAAGTCCAAAATTCCACTCTGACGAACACCGCTCATTTCTCCGGGCCCGCGCAGTTGTAAATCTACTTCGGCAATTTTAAATCCATCGGTGGTATCTACCATGGTTTTGATCCTGGTTTTTCCATCTTGACTTAATTTATCTCCAGTCATTAGGATGCAAAAACTTTGTTCGGCGCCACGGCCAACTCGTCCCCTCAATTGGTGCAGTTGGGATAGACCAAATCGCTCAGCATTTTCAATCACCATCACCGAGGCATTGGGTACGTTTACACCAACTTCAATCACCGTTGTCGCCACCATAATGTGGCAATTCCCTCTCACAAATTGATCCATTTCGAAGGCTTTATCAGCGGGTTTCATCTTTCCATGCACCATGGCAACCTGGTATTTCGGTCGTGGAAAAGCCCGAAGCATGGCTTCATAGCCATCCATGAGAAATTTTAAATCCATGTTTTCCGATTCTTCAATCATGGGGTACACCACATAAACTTGCCGTCCAAGATGGATTTGTTCACGCATGAATTCAATGACTCGGATACGCTGACGATCGGTAAAATGGATGGTTTGAATGGGTTTGCGTCCTACAGGCAATTCATCAATAACGGAAACATCGAGATCGCCGTAGAGGGTCATGGCCAAAGTTCTAGGGATTGGAGTGGCGGTCATCACCAAAATGTGTGGTGGTACCGTTGCTTTTTTCCATAGCTTACTTCGTTGTTCCACCCCGAAACGGTGCTGTTCATCAATGACCGCAAGTCCGAGGTTTTTAAACTTAACCGGATCTTCAATCAAGGCGTGAGTGCCCACCAGAATATGGATTTCTCCATTGAGGATCCCTTCGTGTATTCGGGTGCGTTCTGATTTCTTAGTTGATCCGGTTAACAATGCAATCCCAATGGGAAAGTCATTTAGGAGTTCGGAAAGGCCCCGGAAATGTTGGTTAGCTAGAATTTCGGTAGGGGCCATCATGCAAGATTGAAAACCGTTATCGGAAGCGATGAGCATGGAAAGCAATGCCACAATGGTTTTTCCCGAACCAACATCTCCTTGAACCAATCGGTTCATTTGTTTCCCCGTTTTCATGTCCTGTCGAATTTCTTTAACCACTCGTTTTTGAGCGTTCGTTAATTCGAAAGGCAAATGGTTTTGAAAAAAAGAATTGAATAGGGTACCAACCGAATCAAAAGTATTCCCTGCAAAAGTTTTTTTTCTCAATTGGTTGTTTAGCAATAATTCCAATTGCACGTAAAACAATTCCTCAAACTTTAATCGGTTTTTACCTTGAAAAAATGCATCCCTACTTGTTGGAAAATGCATTTCTTGAAAACTCTTGGAACGATCGAGTAGAGAAAACTCTTGGATGAGGGAAATCGGCAAGTTTTCTGGAATAACAACTCTTTGGTTGAATATTTCTGTAGAGATTTTTGCTAGAGCTTTGGTATCGAGTTTTTTTGCTCGCATTTTTTCGGTCATGGAATAGACCGGTTGAATTCCAGAAATTTTGTTTTCTTGAAAAGATTCCCAAGTTTCCATTTCTGGGTGTCCCATGTTAACATCTTGACGAAATAGCGTTGGTTTTCCGTAGGCCACATAGGTTTGTCCTACTTTTAAAGCTGTTGAAAGCCAGCGAACACCTTGAAACCAAACCAATTCGAGCACTCCGGTTTCGTCTTGAATTTTTCCCATCAATCGTGCTCTGGGACCCTGCCCGATCTTTTCCAATCGAATGAGCTTACCAGCTACTTGAACGTACGATTCATCGGGGTTTATTTCATTGATTTTGATGATTTTAGATCGATCAACGTAACGAAATGGGATGTGTTGAATAAAATCACCCACCGTGTGTATGTTTAATTCTTGGGCAAGGAGTTCAGCTTTTTGAGGGCCGACACCTTTTACATACATCATGGATTGTTCGAGCGAATAGGGCATATTGGGATACAAAATAAATAGGAATTTGAAGGAGTTGTTCGGTTTTGTTTGGTTTTCATGGATTAGGGGAGTGGAAAGTGGATGAAATGTTTTATTTTTGCACCCCCATCGGTCTGGTAGCTCAGTTGGATAGAGCAACTGCCTTCTAAGCAGTCGGTCGTGAGTTCGAATCTCGCCCAGATCACTTGATGCCCGCATGTCGGGCATTTTTTTTGATTTTTTTTAAACGCATTCATTTTGTTGAATATTTTTGCGAATGCATATTTCTCTCGAAAATCGATCCGGTGGCACGTGCGAGTGCTGTTCTGCATCTCCAGCACAATTTGCTTTCACCGTATCTCCTAAAAAAGAGGAACCTCAAAATCAGGTAGCTTTGTGTGATGTTTGTTTCACCGATGTTGAAAAATTAAGTCAAGGTGAGCATTGGCGCTGCGTGGAAGGGAGCATTTGGAATCCCGAAGCGGCAGTTCAAGCGTTGAGTTACCGCATTGCTAGTCAATTAAAAGGTTCAAGCAGTTGGGCTCAAAATTTATTGGATTCGGTTGAAATTGATGAAGATATTGTTTCATGGGCAAATTCAAATCAAATGAATCAAATTGTTCACTTGGATGCTTTTGGAAACACCTTAGAAAATGGCGACACCGTAGTTTTAACACAAGCTTTGGATGTAAAGGGAACCAGTTTTTCGGCACCTAAGGGAACAGTCGTGAAAAAAATTAGATTGGTTCATGATCAATCCGATCAGATTGAAGGAAAAATCAATGAGCAAACCATTGTCATATTGACCAAATTCGTCAAGAAGAATTAATTTTCAAAATCCTTGCTCAAAAGTTGAAACGTTTGCATATTTGCACTCTCGAATTCAATTGTAATTCGAAATGGGGGATTAGCTCAGCTGGCTAGAGCGTCCCGAAGTAATTCGGGAAGGTCATTAGTTCGAGTTGAGAAAAAAATGGGGGATTAGCTCAGCTGGCTAGAGCGTCCCGAAGGAATTCGGGAAGGTCATTAGTTCGAGTTGAGGAAAAAATGGGAGATTAGCTCGGCTGGCTAGAGCGTCCCGAAGGAATTCGGGAAGGTCACTAGTTCGAGTTGAGAAAAATATGGGGGATTAGCTCAGCTGGCTACAGCGTCCCGAAGGAATTCGGGAAGGTCATTGGTTCGAGTTGAGAAAAAAATGGGGGATTAGCTCAGCTGGCTAGAGCGTCCCGAAGGAATTCGGGAAGGTCATTAGTTCGAGTTGAGAAAAAAATGGGGGATTAGCTCAGCTGGCTAGAGCGTCCCGAAAGAATTCGGGAAGGTCATTAGTTCGAGTTGAGGAAAAAAATGGGGGATTAGCTCAGCTGGCTAGAGCGTCCCGAAGGAATTCGGGAAGGTCATTGGTTCGAGTTGAGAAAAATATGGGGGATTAGCTCAGCTGGCTAGAGCGTCCCGAAGGAATTCGGGAAGGTCATTGGTTCGAGTTGAGAAAAAAATGGGGGATTAGCTCAGCTGGCTAGAGCGTTTGCATGGCATGCAAGAGGTCATCGGTTCGACTCCGATATTCTCCACTTAGGAAGCGCCGATAGGCGCTTTTTTTATGATTTTTGGTTGGCTAGAGTGTCCCGAAAGGCTTCGGGAAGGTCATCGGTTCGACTCCGAACTTCTCCACTTAGGAAGCGCCTTTAGGCGCTTTTTTTTGATTTTTGGTTGGCTAGATTGTCCCGAAAGGCTTCGGGAAGGGGATCAAGTACAATTGTTGGGGACTAGGCATAAATTTTAGTTAATCGGTAAAGAAAAAATTCAACGTTTTTCACTCCTCTGAACTGGGTTCGGAATGCTTTAATTTTGGCGTTAAACGATTCTGCAGATGCGTTTGTTGATCGGTTAT